>SCUN01000169.1 GCA_004297655.1 Acidobacteriota bacterium
CAACAAGGAAGGCCCGCGGATTCTCGGCGGCTTCGCGCGTCCGGCGGAGAAGTCGGCGGCCGAGCTCGCGCAGTTGTTAGCGCACCACGCGCTCGTCGTGGACATGCGGCCGGCTGCCGAGTTTGCCGCCGGCGCGGTACCCGGCACGATCAGCGTGCCGATGAACGCGAGCTTCACGACGTGGATGGGCTGGCTCGTGCCGTACGACCAGGATTTCTATCTGATCGGCGACGCGGCGGCGGTGGACCTGGCGGTGCGCGATCTCGCGATGATCGGCCTCGACCGCGTCGGCGGCTGGTTCGCGCCGGAAGTCGTCACCCAGTGGGCGGCCGCCGAACGCGCGCCGCTGTCGGTGATTCCGCAGATCGGCGCGCTCGATCTGAGCGAGTCGCTCAAACACGGCGGCGTGACGCTCGTCGACGTGCGCAATCCCGGCGAGTGGGCCGCGTCGCACATCAACGGCGCCCGGCATATTCCGCTCGGGCACCTCGGCCGGCGTCTCGACGAGATTCCCCGCGACAAGCCGATCGTGATGCAATGCGCCGCGGGCGCGCGGTCGATGATCGGCGCCAGCCTCTTGAAAGCGCGCGGGATCGACCGCGTGATCAACCTCACCGGCGGATTCGGCGCGTGGGCGTCCGCCGGGTTGCCGACGGTGCAGTAGCGGGTGGCCAAGGACCGCACTACGCCCGAAGCCGCCGCGGCGCTTTTCGGCATCGGCAAGATCTCGCGGCACTTCTTCCTCTGCGCCGGACCGGACTGCGTCGACAGCGAACACGGGCAGGCGTCCTGGGACTACCTCAAGCGCCGCACGAAAGAGCTCAACCTCACCGGCCCTGACGGGCCCGCGTATCGCACACGGTGCGCATGTCTCCGAATTTGCACGGGTGGCCCCATCGGCGTCGTGTATCCAGAGGGCACGTGGTATCGGAACCTGACTCCAGAGAACATTGAGCGCGTGCTTCAGGAACACGTGATCGGCGGCCGGCCCGTCGAAGACTTGTGTTTCGCCAAGAATCCGTTCGCGTAGTTTTTGTAGACTGATTCGGTGGAGCGAGCCGCCGTACTCAAGGCGTGGGGTCTCATCCTCGGAGGGTTCCGTCCCAACCTCTCGATCGAAATCACTCGAGAGTGTCCGCTGCGGTGCCCGGGCTGCTACGCGTACGGCGACGATCATCTCGGCGGCGGAACGGTGCTGCGCCAGCTCGCCGATTTCAAAGGCCAGGCACTGATCGACGGCGTGCTCGACGTGGTGCGCCGCTACCGCCCGCTGCATCTCTCGATCGTCGGCGGTGAGCCGCTCGTGCGATACCGCGAACTCGAGACGCTGCTGCCGATCCTGACCGGCAGGGGCGTGCATACGCAGGTCGTGACGAGCGCGGTGCGTCCGATTCCCGACGCGTGGGCGACGATGAAGTTGCTGCAGGTCTGCGTGTCGATCGACGGACTGCAACCGGAGCACGACGCGCGCCGCGCGCCCGCGACCTACGAGCGCATCCTCAAACACATCGCAGGCCAGCACGTCACCGTGCACTGCACGGTGACCCGTCAACAGACGCGCCCGGGGTACCTCACGGAGTTCACGGAATTCTGGGGCGCGATCCCGGACGTGAAACGCATCTGGTTCAGCCTCTACACGCCGCAGAAGGGCGAAGACAGCCCGGAGAAACTGACGCGCGACGATCGACGCCGCATCGTCACGGAGATCGAGGCGCTGCGCGCGCGATTCCCGAAACTGTTGGACGACATGATTCCCGCCGTGACGCAGGGCTACCTCGCGCCGCCGAAGAATCCAAACGAATGCGTCTTCGCGAAGACGACCGCGTGTCTTTCCGCGGATCTCGCGTCGAAGATCACTCCCTGCCAGTACGGCGGCAACCCCGATTGCGAGAACTGCGGCTGCATGGCCTCGGTCGGCCTCGACGCGCTCGGCCGCTACAAACTCGGCGGCGTGCTCCCGCTGAAGCACATCTTCACCGGATCGCTCGCGGTGGGGCGGGCTGCGCGTCTGGTCACCGGTGCGCCTAAGATAGTCCCGCGATGACGTGGGTGCTGGTCGGAGTGGGCGGCGCGCTGGGATCGATGGCGCGCTACGGCGTGGGCATCCTCACCACCCGCGCGCTCGGCTCGCCCCTGCCGCACGCGACGGCGATCGTCAACGTCGTCGGCTGCGCGATCATCGGCGTGCTGGCCGGCGCGATGACGACCGAGCAGATCCGCTTCTCGCCTGAAGCGCGCGCCTTCGTGTTCCTCGGCGTGCTCGGCGGGTTCACCACCTTTTCGTCGCTCGGCCTCGATACCGTGATGCTCGTCCAGGACGGGCGCGCAGGCCAGGCGCTCATCAATGTCGCGCTGCAACTCGCCCTCGGTTTGGGCGCAGCGTTCATCGGCTACACTCTCGCCAAATAGAAGGAGTCCCCTGATGTTCCGTAAATGGCTCGTCCCTGCACTGGCATTCGGTTTGGCCGTCGCGGCGCCCGCCGCGCAGACCGCGACCGAGAAGATCGACACCGAGATGAACGCCCGCATCCGCAAGGAGGGGATGGAAAACTCGCAGATCATGCACACGATGCACTACCTGACGGACGTGTACGGTCCGCGCGTCACCGGCTCGCCGAATCACGAGAACGCCGCGAAGTGGGTGGTCGCCGAGTTGACCCGGTGGGGATTCAAGAACGGCCACCTGGAGCCGTTCGAGTTCAAGACCGCGACGGTGACGCCGACGGGCGGCTGGCTGAACGCAAAAGCCGCCGGCCACATCATCTCGCCGGTCAAAGACAACCTCGTGTTCGAAGTGCTCGCCTGGACGCCGTCCACCAAAGGCACGGTGGTCGCGCCGGCAGTGCAACTCATCACGCCGCAGGGGCCCGAGACCGGCGCGCCCGCTCCCGCGCTGAATAACTGTCCCGACGTCAAGCCGCGCTTCGGGCCGACCGAGGCGCAGCTGAAGGACTACCTGACCTCGATGGCGCCGAAGGTGAGAGGCAAGATCGTGTTCGTCGGCGCGCACACCTGCGTGCCGTTCCAGGAAGTGGCGCCGGCCAAGCGGCAGACCG
Source organism: Acidobacteriota bacterium (assembly GCA_004297655.1). Classification (GTDB taxonomy): domain Bacteria; phylum Acidobacteriota; class Vicinamibacteria; order Vicinamibacterales; family SCN-69-37; genus SCUN01. Next base: position 3,057 of record SCUN01000169.1, read on the forward strand.
AAGAGGTGTGGAAAGCGCGCCTCGGCGGCGCGGGCGGCGGCGGGCGCGGGAATCCGCCGGCCGGTGGCGGACGCGGCCAGGCGGCCACGCCGCCGGCCGGCACGATGACCGCCGCGCAGGTCGCCACCGCGGTGAATGACTTCCTCGTGGCGAATGGCGCGTTGGTGCGCGTGAACGACGCCGCGCGCGAGCACGGCCAGATCCGCGCGTTTCAGTTCAACGGCTACGATCCGCTGAAAACCGTGCCGACCGTCGTCCTCCGCAACGAGGACTACGGCCGCATCACGCGCCTGCTCGCGGACAAGCTCACCGTGACGCTCGAGTTCACGATCGTGAATCGCAGCTATCCGCTCGGCAAGACGACCTACAACGCGATCGCCGAGATTCCCGGCACCGACCGCGCCGATGAAGTCGTGATGCTCGGCGGCCACCTCGATTCATGGCACTCGGCCACCGGCGCGACCGACAACGCGATCGGCGTCGCGACGATGATGGAGGCCGCGCGCATTCTGCAGGCGCTCGGCGTGAAGCCGCGACGCACCATTCGCGTGGCGGCCTGGGCCGGCGAAGAGGAGGGCCTGCTCGGCTCGAAGGCCTACGTCGAGCAGCATTTCGGCACCGCCGAGAATCCGAAGCCGGAGTTCGCGAAGTTCAACGGCTACTTCAACATCGACGGCGGCACCGGCCAGTTCCATCTCGCCTCGATCTTTGGACCAGCCGAAGCCGGCAACGTGCTGACCGAGATCTTCAAGCCGTTCAACGACATCGGCATCTACGGCGCGACGACGACCACCGGCCGCAACCCGGGCGGCACCGACAGCACGTCGTTCAACGCGGCGGGCCTGCCGGGCATCGGCCTGAACCAGGACGGCATCGAATACAACAGCCACACCTGGCACACCAACCTCGACACGCTCGAGCGCATCGTCGAGATCGACGTGAAGCGCTCGG
>SCUN01000170.1 GCA_004297655.1 Acidobacteriota bacterium
GCACGCATGATGTTGACAACGACGCACGGCAACTCGCAGGCGGCGAGGTAGCTCATGCCCTCGGCCATCAGGCTGATGCCCGGCGACGAAGACGAGGTCATGCACTTGATGCCGACGCCCGCGGCGCCGTACACCATGTGAATCGCGGCGACTTCGCTTTCGGCCTGCACGAACGCGCCGCCCTCCTCGGGGAGTCGCTTGACCAGATACTCGGGCACCTCGGTCTGCGGCGTGATCGGATACCCGAAGAAATGCACGCAGCCCGCGCGGATCGCCGCTTCGCCCAGCGCTTCATTGCCCTTCATCAGCACTTTGGACATGACCGTCTCCCGGGCCTCAGCGCGACGCGCGCCGGCCGACTTCCAGGCCGGCGCGAAACGCCGCCACTGACGATGCGATGAACTTCGCTTTGTCGCCGGCGAACTCCTCGGCGATGGCCTGCTCGATCGCCTCCGCCGGCACGACGTCGGTGGCGCCGACATACGCGCCGAGCATCACGAAGTTCGCGGCGCGGACCGAGCCCGCCTGCTGCGCGAGCTCTCGCGACGGCACCTTCACGACAGTGCAGTCGTCGCGCTGCGGATCGCGGTCGATCAGCGATTGATTGACGACGATCACGCCGCCGGGCCGCACTTTCGGCGCGAACTTCTCCATCGACGGCAGGTTCATGACGATCAACCCGCGTGGGCTCTCGATGAGCGGCGATCCGATCGGCGTCGACGCGATGCAGACGATCACGTTCGCCGTGCCGCCGCGCATCTCCGGGCCGTACGACGGCAGCCAGCTCACTTCGCGCCCGAACTCCATGCTCGCCTGCGCGAGCACTTTGCCGGCGAGCAGTGTCCCCTGCCCGCCGAAGCCCGCCATCAGCACTTCCGTGTCCGTTGTGACGCGGGTCTCAGTCAGCATGGGGCGCCTCCGGCTGCTTGAAGATGCCGAGCGGGTAGTACGGCATCATGTCGGTCTCGAGCCACTTGTCGGCCTCGTCGGGCGACATGCCCCAGTTGGTTGGGCACGTCGACAGCACTTCGACGAACGAGAAGCACGTGTTGTCGCGCTGGTATTCGAACGCCTGCTTGATGAGCCGCTTGAGCTTCAGCGAGTGCTTCCCGTCGTGCGCCGATCCGCGCGCGATGAACGCCGGCGTCTTGAGCGTGGCGAGCAGCTCCGACACGCGCATCGGATACCCCGTCGTCTCCACATCCCGCCCCATCGGCGACGTCGTCGTCTTCTGCTCCGGCATGGTGGTTGGCGCCATCTGGCCGCCGGTCATGCCGTAGATCGCGTTGTTGACGAAGATCACGGTGATCTTCTCGCCACGATTGGCCGCGTGGAGGATCTCGTTGCCGCCGATCGACGCGAGGTCGCCGTCGCCCTGATAGGTGAAGACGATCAGGTTCGGCCTGGCGCGCTTCGCGCCGGTGGCGACGGCGGGCGCGCGGCCGTGCGCGGCCTCGAACATGTCGATGTTGAAGTACTCGTAGGCGAGCACCGAGCACCCGACCGGCGCGATGCCGACCGTGCGATCGAGCAGACCGAGTTCCTCGAGCACCTCGGCCGTTAGACGGTGCACCACGCCGTGCGTGCAGCCCGGACAGTAGTGCGTCATGTTCTCGGTCAGGCCGGCGGTGTTGACGAAGGTCTGTTTGTCCTTGTGATTCCACACCTCGACGCCCTGGTCTGGACAGACGACCGCGCATAAGGTGCAGCCGGTGCAGTCCTCCTGATGACCGTTGAACGACACGTAGGTGTAGCCACGGTCGTTCAGCTCCGTGGAGAACTCGATCAGATCTTTCGGACACGCGGTGATGCAGCGACCGCAGCCTTTGCAGCGAATGTCGTCGATCTGGATTCTGCTCACGTTAGTGTGCTCCCTGAAGGCGATCGAGCGCTTTCGGCCGCGGCACCGACCACGGCGGCGTCATGAGCCGATGCATGCGCAGCACGGGCGCGTCGATCGACGCGAGCGCCGGCGCATCGGCGAGTTCCTCCATCACGGCCACGAGACGAATCGGCAATCCCGTCGCGGCGGACACGGTTTGCCCCAGCCGCCACCCTTCGAGCACCGTGTCGGGCGTCGTCTGGTCGATCAGATGCGAATTGACGAGCCAGCCCGTTACCTTGAACCGCGACGCCTGTTCGATGGACTGGCGCATCGCGAGACAGCCGGCGACGGTGCCGGTGAACGGGCGCTTCGCGTTAATGACCTGCCAGAGCTGATACTCGCCGTCGCTGATGCTCGTGCGCAGCGACGCCAGCGCGCGCGCGCCGACGTCGTCGCCGCCGACGTCGAAGATCGAGATCGCGCCCGGCGACGGCCGCAGCATGCCGCGAATCTCCGGCAGCACGATCGGCAGATCGGCCCACGCCTGTGGCCCCACAGGCGCGACGACGCGGATGCCGTGCGCGTGCATGACATCGCGCGCTTCCCTGCATCGGAAATACGGATTGACGATATCGAGATCGGCGATCGCGACGTCGGCGCCGCGCCGCGCGAGCTGCAACGACAGATTGACAGAGACCTCAGTCTTACCCGAGCCGTAGTTCCCGACGATCGCGACGACGCGATCGCCGGGTTGAACGAGATCGTGCGTATCGCCGACGTTCATCACTACCAACGTCGATCATACGCCCGCGATTCGCGCGACGAAGCGCTGACGGCGCTCCCGCGCGCAACTGCCGGACTTCCGGCAGGTCGCCTACCGCAGGCCGGTGATCATCACGATGTCCGACGCGGTGATGCTGCGCGTGATGATGAGACCGCGTCCGTCTCGGGAGAACGAAAAGTCGTTGATGACCCGCTTGTCGGTGAAATGCGTGAGTGGCCGCGCCGGCGCGCCGAACGGTTGGACCCAGACGTTCTTCGGATCGTTGCGTGGAACGAAGGCGAGCCCACGCCCGTCCGGCGTGAACGAGCCCCATGCGTCGGCACCGGACGGCCGCGCGTTCGTGCACTCCGGGAGATCGCACAGCATGCCTTTGCGCGACGCGTCGAGGAAGCTTCCCGTGCGTCCGTCAGGTGAGATCGCGAAGCGGACGTCCATACCGGTATGTCCCAGTTTCCGCGGCGTGCCGCCCGGGACCGCGACGGACCAGAGCGTGTACGCGCCGCCCTCGGTCGACGTGAAGTACAGCGTCTTGCCGTCGGGCGACAGCGCCGGCGACATCGCGGGGAGCGCATCGAGGAGCGTCTCGACGTGAGATCCGTCGCTGGCGGCGCGCAAGATGGTTTGCCTCGGCTCGTGCCGCACGAAGGCAATCGCGCGCCCGTCTGCGCTGAGGCGCGGATTGGCGCCGGGTTCGATGATCAGCGCGGGCTCCGACCGCGCGCCGGGCGTGACGCGATAGATCGCGCCGCGACCGTCAGGCAGGTTGGCGCCGTAATACACCGCGCCGTCATTGTCGACGGCCGCCCCGGACGGCTCGGCCGCGCTGTCGTCGACAACCTGCGTCATCGCCTCGCCCGTCGCGGCGCCCAGCCAGATGCCGCTGCGGTCTTCTGTTCGTTGCGAGACGGCGCGCGTACGGTCCGACGTCAGACTGATTCCGTAGAACGACGCCAAATCCTTGAGGAGCGGCGTGGTGTCTGGCGCGCCGGGACGCCACAGTGCGAACTGCGGATTGCCGAGCACCGGCGCGCGATTGACGATCACGCGTGCGTCGTCCAGATCGGAAGAGC
>SCUN01000171.1 GCA_004297655.1 Acidobacteriota bacterium
GACCGCGGCCACAGCGCGCTCTCGCAGCGCCAGTACGAGCAGGCCATCACGCGATTCGACCAGGCGATCGCGCTCAAAGGCACCCGCACCGACGGCGCGCTCTACTGGAAGGCGTTCGCGCAGTACAAACTCGGCCGCACCAGCGACGCGAACGCGACGCTGGCGGAACTGCAGAAGAGCTTCAAGGACAGCAAGTACATCTCCGACGCGAAAGTGCTCGAGGCCGAAGTGAGAAAGTCGGCCGGGCAGGCCGTCCGTCCCGAGAATGAAGACGATGAAGACCTGAAGCTCCTCGCGATCCAGAGCCTGTCGAACTCGGACCCGGAGCGCGCGATTCCGCTGCTCCAGGGCGTGCTCAACTCGGCCGGCTCGCTCAAGCTCAAGGAACGCGCGCTCTTCGTGCTCGCCTACTCGACCCAGCCGCAGGCGCACGCGATGCTCGTCAACATCGCGAAGGGCGGCAACCCGGATCTCCAGCTGCGGGCGATCCGGTACCTCGGCTCGGCCTCGCGTTCGAGCAAGAACGCGACGACGCCGCAGGAGCTGATGGACATCTACAACGCGGCGCAGAACGACGACGTGAAGCGCGCCGTCCTTCAGGCGTTCGGCTCGGCCGGCGATCGCGGGGCGATCGTCAGTCTGCTCGGCGGCACGCAGGTCGTGGACCTGCGCCGCGAAGGCATCAACCAGCTCGGCAACGCGCAGGCGGGCCCGGAACTCTGGGCGATGTATCAGAAGGAAACGAACAAAGAGCTGAAGATGCAGATCCTCAGCGCGCTCGGCAACATGGGCGCCTACGACAAGATCATCGAGGTCGCGAAGACCGAGAAGGATCTCGAGATCCGTAACCGCGCGATCCGCAGCCTCGGCAACATGCGCGCGGAACGGTCGGGCGCCGCGCTGGCGGAGATCTACGGCACGATCGGCGACATCGACGGCAAGAAGGCCGTGATTTCGGGCCTGACGAACCAGAACAACGCCGAAGCGCTGATCGCGATCTATCGCAAGGAATCAAACTTCGAGATCAAGAAGCGGATCGTCGAGTCGCTCGGCAACATGCCGAAGAACGAAGCGGCGAAGGCGTTCCTCGTCGAGATCCTCAAGTAGACGCACATGCGCGCCCTCGCTGCCCTTTTTGCACTGCTCGCGGTTGCGCAGCAGCCGCAGATTCAGAACGGCACGGTCGAGACCAGGAAATCCGCGGGCCTCGACCGTGACATCGCCGCGATCGCGGCCACCGCGGCCGAGCCGACGTGGGTCGGCTGGCGCGAAACCGCCGTGGACGGGTGGGGCAACAACTGTTGCTGGTACTCGGACGACAACTTCGCGTCGCGCGGCTGCAGCGTCGAGCCGCGCGTGCCGAACACGCGCGGCTTCGCGGGGATGGACCAGCCGGATCCGCGGCCGCAGTTCCCCGCCCCGTCCGGCCCCGCGAAACTCGAGGCCGGCACGGAAGTGCTCGTGATGGTCCGCCTGGTCGACCGACACGTCGAGCGCATCCGCACGTTCTCCGACGACTGCCCACTCGACGCCGGCGGCCGCAAGGTCTACTGGCTCGACGGCGTGCCCGCCGGCGACAGCGTGAAATACCTGGCGAGCTTGATCCAGCTGAAGGAGGTGTCGGGTACTCCCACCGACCTCCGCCGGCGGATCAACAGCGCCGCCGTCTCCGCCATCGGTATGCATCGCGACGGCAACATCGAGCAACTGATCGCGCTCGCGAAGCAGAACACCGACGCGACGTCGCGCTCGAGCGCCTTCACCTGGCTCGGCCGCTCGAAAGACCCCCGGGCGGTGGCCTTCATCGACGGCATTTTGAAACGATGACACCGACGTAGCCGCGGGGCTTCAGCCCCGCGGTTGCCCGGCGGGCTGAAGCCCGCCGGCTACGCGAACGGTTTGTTATAGTCCTCCTGCTGAACTACCCCGGCAGGAGGACGTAATGCCCCGCACCGTTCGCTTCTCGCTCATCCTTACCGTTTCCGCGCTCTGTTTTTCGGGAGCGCTCTCGCTCAATCTCGCGGCGCGTCAGGCGGCGCCGGCCGGCGCGACCGCGATTGACCCCATCATCTGGTCGTCGCTCAAGTGGCGCAGCATCGGCCCGGATCGCGGCGGACGCTCGATCGCGATCAGCGGGGTGAAGGGTCGCCCGAACGAAGGCTACTTCGGCGCGGTCGGCGGCGGCCTCTGGAAGACCACCGACAAGGGCGAGACCTGGACGCCGGTCACCGACGGCCAGATCCACAGCTCGTCGGTCGGCGCCGTCGCCGTCTCCCAATCCAACCCCGACATCGTCTGGATCGGGATGGGCGAGACGTGCATCCGCGGCAACATCATGTCGGGCGACGGCCTCTACCGGTCGACCGACGCGGGCAAGACCTGGACGCACATGGGCTTCGAGGACTCCCCCGCCATCTCGAAGATCCGGATTCACCCGACCAATCCCGACATCCTCTACGTCGCCGCGTTTGGCAAGCTGAGCGCCCCGAGCGAGAAGCGCGGCGTGTACAAGAGCACGGACGGCGGCAAGACGTGGAAGCGCACGCTCTTCCGCGACAACAAGACCGCCGCCATCGACATCTCGATCGACCCGAACAACCCGAACGTGATGTTCGCGGCGATGTGGGAAGCGTTCCGCCTCGAATACACGATGTCGAGCGGCGGCCCGGGCAGCGGCCTCTTCAAGAGCACGGACGCCGGCGAAACGTGGACGGAGATCACGCGCAACCCCGGCATGCCGGCCGGCATGATCGGCCGCATCGGCGTGGCCGTGTCGGGCGCCGACAGCAACCGCGTCTACGCCGTCGTCGAGAACTCCGACAACGGCGGGCTGTACAGCTCGGACAACGCGGGCGCGACGTGGACGCTCGTCAACAGCGGGCGCAATATCCGCCAGCGCGCGTTCTACTACACGCACGTCACCGCGGATCCGCACAACAAGGATCTCGTATACGTGCTGAACGTCGGCACGTTCCGCTCGACCGACGGCGGCAAGACGCTGACGTCGTTTGCCGGCGGCGACTCGCACGAACTCTGGATCGATCCCGACGACTCGAACCACGTCATGCACGCCAGCGATAGCGGCGGCGCGGTGACCTACACCGCGCTGACGCCGCCCGCGACGTGGAGCGCGCGCGACTACCCGACGCCGCAGTATTACCACGTGGCGACGACGCGGCATCTGCCGTATCACGTGTGCGGCGCGCAGCAGGACGGAAGCACCGTCTGCGTGTCGAGCGCGACCGGCCTCGCCGGAGCGCCCGCAGGGCGCGGAGGCGGGCGTCGCGGCGGCGGCCCGGCCGTGCCCGATCCGTACGGCATCGGCGGCGCGGAGCCCGGCTACATCGCGCCGGATCCGAAAGACCCGGACGTGTTCTTCTCGGGCGGCAACAACGGCTCGTGGCTCGAGCGGCTCAACCGCCGCACGGGCGAGTCGCGCGAAGTCGGTCCGTACCCGATGATCTACTCGGGCCAGCCGTCGAGCGCGCTCAAGCAGCGCATCCAGTGGACGTTCCCGATCATCTTCTCGCCGGTCGATCCGAAGGTCATCTACACGGCGACGCAGCACGTCTGGAAGAGCACGAACCAGGGCGACGCCTGGACGCAGCTGAGCGGCGATCTCACCCGTCACGATCCGAAGACGATGGGCGTGTCGGGCGGCCCGATCACGGGCGACATGAACGGCCCGGAAGTGTACGCGACGGTCTTCGCGATCGGACCCGGCAAGACCGACGTCAACGTCATCTGGGCGGGATCGGACGACGGCCTGATCCATGTGACGCGCGACGGCGGCAAGATCTGGACGAACGTCACGCCGAAAGACATGCCGGACTTCGGCCGCGTGAGCATCATCGACGGATCGAAATTCGACGTAGGCGGCGCCTACGTCGCCGTGAAGCGCCCGCTGCTCGACGACTTCTCGCCCTACATCTTCCGGACGAAGGACTGGGGCCGCACGTGGACGAAGATCGTCAACGGCATCGCCCCGAACGACTACGTGCACACCGTGCGCGAGGATCCGACGCGGAAGGGCCTGCTCTACGCGGGCACGAACCATGGCGTGTACGTGTCGTTCAACGACGGCGACACGTGGCAGTCGCTCCAGTTGAATCTGCCCGACACGCAGGTCTCGGACCTCGTGATCGAGAGAAACGACCTGGCGATCGCCACGCACGGACGCGGCTTCTACATCCTCGACAACATCGGGCCGTTGCGTCAGGCGGGCGCGGCGATGAGCGGCGACGTCGTGCTGCTCAAGCCGAACAACGCGATCCGGTCGTACTCGCCGGCCACGGTGCAGTACATCCTGCGCAAGCCGGCGCAGAACGTGACGATTGACTTCATCGACGCCAAGGGCACGGTCGCGCGCTCCCTGACGTCGACGGCCGCGCCGGCGGCGCCGGCCGGCGGACGCGGCGCGGGCGGTGGCGGCGGGCGCGGCGGCGGCGGCTTCGCAGCGCCGTTGTCCACGGCGACGGGCATCAACTCGGCGAGCTGGGATCTACGGTATCCGAACGCGACGTCGTTCCCCGGCATGATCATGTGGGGCGCCAGCGTCACGGGCCCGCTCGCGGCGCCGGGCAAGTACACGGTCAAGCTCACGGTCGACGGCCAGTCGTTCACCCAGCCGCTCATCGTCGAACGCCACCCGCTCTACTCGGCGACCGATGCGGACCTGCAGGCGCAATTCGACTTCCTGATCCAGGCGCGCGACAAGACCAGCGAGGCCAACAACGCGGTGATTCAGATCCGCGCGATCAAAGCGCAGATCGCGGACCGGCTGTCGAAGTCGAACAACGACGCGAAGCTGAAGGCCGTGGCCGATCAGTTCTCCGAGGGCCTCAGCACGGTCGAAGGCGACCTCTATCAGGTGAAGAACCAGAGCGGACAGGATCCGCTCAACTTCCCGATCAAGATCAACAACCGCCTCGCCTCGGTGCTCTCGATGGTGGGCAACGGTGACGGCCGCCCGACGTCGCAGGCGCCGATCATCCTGGCGGAATTGTCCGCGGAGCTGAAGACCTACACCGATCGATTGGCCGCGACGCTGGCGAAGGACCTGCCGGCGATCAACGCGGAGCTGACGCGGTTGGGGCTGGCGCCGATCACGAAATAGCCAATGGTCAGTGGTCAGTGGTCAATGAACTTCATTGGCCATTGACCATTAGCCATTGACCACTAGTGCACCCCGTAGCTCGGTCTGAGCTGCGAGGGCTCGACGCCCAGCCGCTTCATGGCCATTTCCCAGCAGACGGCTGAAGGAATTTCGAAGATCAGATCGAGTTCGACCGGCGAGATGAGCCATGCCGACTCGGCCAGCTCGGCGTCGAGCTGTCCGGGTCCCCAACCGGCGTAACCCGCGAGCACCACCGTGCGGCGCGGCGCGGGATGCGCCTGCAGCACGCGGCGCAGCAGCAGCGGCGAGGCGGAGAGGTGCAGGCCGGCGCCGATCTCCTTCGAGAGGACGCCATCCGGCCGCCGGGCGCCTTCGATGTCGGGCACGTCCGGCGCGCGGCTCGTCAGAATCCATCCGCGCTGCGGCTCGACGGGCCCGCCGATGAGGAGCGGCAGATCGTTGGGCGCCTCGAGTTCCGGCGACAGTTGCACGGCTTCGGCCGCGGTCAGTTCCGAGACCCGGTTGATGACCAGACCGAACGCGCCTTCCGCCGAGTGCTCGCAGAGGAGAATGACCGACTTCGCGAAGTTCGGATCGGCCAGCTGCGGCATCGACAGCAGGAAGCACGGGGCGAGAGCCACGGAGTCCATCTTAAACCCTGGTGTGGTTCGCTTCGAGGTACCGGAGCGTGCGGCGGAGGCGCGTCAGCCCCGCGCGTTTCATTGCGCTGTCCCGGATGAGCGCGCTCCACTCGGCGTCGCTCATCCGTGTCAGATCCGACAGTCGTGGGAACGCGAGGCCGGGCCGCGGCTGGAACGCCGGGTCATCGCTCACCGCCGCCTTGCGATTCCACGGGCAGACGTCCTGGCAGATGTCGCAGCCGAAGAGCTGCGTGGTCACGGCGGGCTGGAGCGCGGCGTCGATCTCGCCGCGTGTTTCGATCGTGAGGTACGAGAGGCACTTCGTGGCGTCGACCGTATACGGTTCGGCGCCGGCGGGGCCGACGGGCGTCTGGATCGCCTGCGTCGGGCACGCCTCGATGCAGCGCGTGCAGGTGCCGCACTGATCGGCGACGGGCGCGTCCGGCTCGAGCTCGGCGTTCGTGATGATCTCGCCCAGCACGAACCACGAGCCGATGCGGGGATTGATCACGCACGTGTTCTTGCCGATCCACCCGAGGCCGGCGGCCTCGGCCCACACGCGCTCCTGCGTCGCCTCGAAATCCACGCAGGAGAGACCCTCGAAGTCCGTGCCCGCGGCGTGCGCCAGCGCCGCGAGCAGATGCCGCAAGCGTGACCGCAAGACGAGGTGGTAGTCGTCGCCCCAGGCGTAGCGCGCGATCGCGACGCGCTCCGGATCGCCGACGTCAGTGGAGTACGGCTGACCAGTGTTGTACACGACGGCGAGGGAGATGATCGACTTCGCGGTCGGCAGCGCGATCGACGGGTCGAGCCGCTCGTCGAGCGAGTCGGCCAGGTACGTCATCTCGCCCGCGTACCCGAGCGCGATCCAGTCCTTCAGTCGTGCCAGTTTCGGATGCCGCTCGGCGCGCGCGATGCCGCAGAGATCGAACCCGGAAGCTTGCGCGAGCGCTTTCACGCGTGCGGCCGTCAGC
>SCUN01000172.1 GCA_004297655.1 Acidobacteriota bacterium
CTCAGGAGCGCCGGATCGAGCGACTCGACGTGCGCTCGGTCGCGCTCGACGCGCATCGCGTTCGTAAGGCGCCGGACGACGTCCTGATAGCGGGCGCCGCGATCGCCGGCGGCGGCGAGCGCGTCGGCGAGGTAGGACAGCGCGAAGATCGGCATGCGGCCGACTGCGCCATAAAGACGCGTGATGTTCGCGTCCTGGTTGCGCCCGCCCTCGGCGAGCACCTTGACGGCAAACGCCATCGACGCCGCCCAGACCGGCACGTGCTGCGCCTGTTGGGGCGGCGCGTCCTTGATGCGCTGCTCGAGGTAGTCGAGCGCGCGCGAGATCACGGCGTCATCCTGGGGCACGCCCATCCCGTTCGCGGTGCGCATCACGTTGACGAGATACGCCGTGAGATACGCGCTCGCGGTCTGACACTGGCCGGGCCACAGCGCGAAGCCGCCGTTCGGGCACTGGAAGTTCTCCAGCCCCTTGAGCAGACCCGCCGCCGTCGTCCGATACTCAGCCGGCGCGATGCGGTTCATCGAGAACGCCGAGCCGAGGTCCGAGGCGAGGAGCAGCACGAGCGCGCGTGAACCGCGCTGTTCGGCGCATCCGAACGGGTATTCGTTGACGTAGCGCGCGCCCTCGCCGAGCCCGACGAGGGCCGTAGAGGCGAGGTCTATGGTCAAGCCGCCCGCATTCGGCAGCGCGCCGGCCGGCAGCGCGATCGACTGGACCGCGCGGTCCTTCGTTTCGCCCGACGCCGCGACGGTTTCGAGCGGTGCGACGATGGTGACCGGGATCGTCGTCTCGAAGGCATCGGTATTGCCGCCGAGCCTGGCCGTCATCTGGATTCTGGCCGAGCCGAGCGACTTCGCCGTGGCGTCGAAGCGCACGGCTTCGGTCGCTTTCGCGCCGAGCGGCACTTGCGATGTGCCGGTGACCTCGAGAACGCCCGGATCGAGACTCTTGATCGTGACGGTCGCGGTGCCGCCGTTCGTCGCGGTGTTCGTCACTGCGCCGCCGAACGACGCTTTGTCGCCGATGGTCAGGAATCGCGGCAACGCCGGCAGCAGCGTCAGCGGTTTCGACACGCGGATCTCGCTCGTCGCCGATCCGAAGCGTGACGAGGCGTCTCCGGCGACCGCCATGATGTGGTACGTCGTCAGCGAATCGGGCAGCGTGATTTCGGCAGTGGCTTTGCCGCTGCCGTTCGTTTCGATGGAGCCGAGCCAGAAGGCGAGCGGCCGGAAGTCCCGGCGCGTGCCGTTGGCGCCGGATTCCGCGCCGCCGCCGCCACCTTCCGCCGCGCCTTTCGGCGTGAGGACGCGGCGGCTGACCAGCCGTTCGCGATTGTCCTCGGTCGAGACGAGCAGCGGCCGATCCACGTAGACTGCGCGGCGCAGATCCGGAGGTTCATAGCCGGTGAGCGACAGCACGCCGTAGTCCACGGCCCACAGGGTGACTTCCGTTCGCGCGGGCTTGCCGGCGGCGTCCACGGTGCTGACGGCGACCTTGGCTTTGTTCGCCGGCCGGTATTCCTCGCGATCGGCTTTCACGCTGACCGCGAGCTGTTTCGAGGCATCGGTGACTTTCAGCTCCGTGTAGCCGAGACGGAACGACGGTTTGCCGGGATCGCTGCCGTCACCCGGATCGTTGGACGTCCGGCCGCGGATCAAAAGGACCGACACGTAGAGATTGGGAATGTCGGCTTCGGTCACCGGCACGTCGACCGTTTGCTGGGTGGACGTGAGCGCGAAGCGCCGGTAGCTGCGCACGCCCTCGCGCTCGACCGTCATCAGCGCCGTCGCGGACTCCCACGGCGACAGAATCATCACGCGCGCGGTCTCGCCCGGCTTCCAGGTCGTGCGTTCCTGTTTCAGTTCGATGCGGTTGTGGTCGTATCGCTCCCACGCGGTGTAGCCGTCGCCCGTGCCATAGAAGAACGTGTCGGTGCGCGTCTTGTGTCCCGCCGGATCGCTCGCCTCGGCCGTGAGCTGGTAGTAGCCGCCTTCGGCCAGCGGCATTGTCTGCGCGACCGGCGCGGCGCCGGTGCGCACCGTCCACTCGCCGGACGGCACCACGATGCGCTCGGTGTCCCACGAATAGAACCCACTGCCTTCGGCGCGCCGGACCGAATTCCACTGAATGCGCTTCAGCGACAACTTCACGCTGACGTCGGCGCGCGGGCGGCCTGAGAGATCCACGGCCGCCACGTCCACGGTCGCGCCGGTCGCGGTCTTCGCGAAGTAGCTCGGCAATTTCAGGCCGACCAGAAACGGCGCAGGGTAGACCACGAGTTGCGACGTGCCGGCGATGCGCTGCCGCGTGACGTCTTCGACCTCACCCGTGAATGTGTAGCTCCAGGCGAGGTCCGTGCCCGCCTGCGTCGGCAGGTTCACCGACAACTTGCCGCTCGTGTCGAGCGCGGCCGTCGTGCTCGCCGGACGTTCCGGCATGCCGCGTTCCTCCGGGTAGTACCCGAACTCGAAGCCCTTCCACGCGTCCGATGACTGGATCGCGCTCGGCGTGGTGAGGCTGATGTCTTTTTCGAGCACCCAGCGAACCGGCCGGCGGGCCATCGGATTGCCGAAGAGATAGCGCCCGTTGACCGTCGCGTTCAGCCCTTCGCCCGCGACCGGGAGCGCGGCCGAGAGCGTGGACTCCACGCGGAAGTCCGGGCGGCGGTACGCCGCGACGAGAAACGTGGTGTTGACGCGGCGCAGCCACTCCGCGCCGTACTCGCCTTCATCATCCGTGACGTCGTCCGACGTGTCCGCTTTCGGCGCGTCGAGCGAGACATCCACGGTGTAACCGCCGACGGAGCCGTCGGAGGGCACGGTCCACACCCAGTCGGCGCCGCTCCACTTGTTCATCGACACCGTGCGCCGATCGACCTGGCGGTCACGGTTGTCCTTCACCTGCACGTGCACCACCGTGCCGGGCGCCATGAGCGCCACGCCGTTGGCCGACTCCGTGCGCAGGATCGTCTTGAAATGCACCGCCTCGCCCGGGCGGTAGACGCCGCGATCGGTGAACACCGAGCCGCGCATCACGTCGCCCGTGCGTCCGGGCGCGAACTGCAACCCGAACTCCCACGGCGAGATGCCCTCGTTCCAGTCGGATCCGACGTAGGCGACGTCGCCGTTCTTCTCGCCGATCACGACGAACCGGAACTCGCTGTAGCGCAGCGCGTCTTCGACGCCCTTCGGCCGCTTGCGTAACTCGAGCGCCGGCGCCATCGCGACGCCGTCCTTATTCGTGCGGCCTTTCCACAGTTCTTTGCTGTCGAGATCGATGAGCGAGACGTTCACGTCCGGCTCGGCCTGCCCGTTGTCGAGCCGCGTTGCGAAGATCAGCGTGGACGCCGGCCCGTCTTTGACCGTGAGCCCGATGTTGGTGACCTGCACGACCGTGGACGACACGCGTGTGTCCGGCATGCGCGCGCCGGCGATGCCTTCGACGGGCCGGAGCGCCGCCCACGCCAGGCCGGTGCCGTTCTGCAACACGCTGGACAGATCGAATCCGTAGGACTGCACCGCGTCCGGCGTCACATTCAACGTGCGTCGCGTGCCGTTGCCGGCCGGCCGCGCTTCGAAGTTGGCGACCGTCAACGCCCGCAGGCGCGCCATCAGGTTTGCCGGGGCAATCGGCGCGATCCACTGCTGCACGATCCGCAGATTGCGCGCATGGAACGGTAACTGCGCGCCGCCGTCTTTTTCCCAGACGCCGTGACCGTCGCCGAAACTCGTGAACACATCGTCGCGACCGGTCGCCACGAACTCGAGCCACGGATAGCCGAGCGTCTGGCCGTCGCCGGCGGTGAGCGAGGGGTCGATGCGGATGAGCCACTTCGACATGCCGGGCGGCCGGCCGAAGCCCGCGCTTTCCAGCGCGATTGAGTAGTCGAGGTCGTTGGCCCCGGTTGTGGACGGTCGAGTCGCCGGTGGCACCGGCGTTTCGCGCGCGGGCGTCGTGACGTCGCGCACCGTGACGGCCTGCGCGAATGACTGCGTGCGAATCGTCGTGGAGAAGCGGATCGGGTTGTAGAGCGACGGCTGGCAGCTCGCCGTGCACTCGATGCCGGTCACAAACAGCGGCGCTTCGAGTTCGGCGAGACTCGATTGCACCTTGCCCGGTGTGGCGGCGCCGGCCGGACTCGGCACGCGCTCGTCGAGCGCGACCTGCAGCCACGCGCCCGGCGGCGGGGCGGTCGTCGTCTCCAGCACGACCGTTTCCGGCCGCTCGCGGAATCGTTCCCGATCCCATGTCGCCGCCACGCGTACCGCGACGGCCGTCGTCGACGCGTAGATCGCGCGCGCCTGGGCCATCTTCGCGTCGTAGCGCGCGAGGCCGGCGGCATCCGTGCTCGAAAGACGCGCTCGCGCTTCGGCGCTCATCGGCTCGATGTCGAAATCGTGCGCGAAGTGGCGCGCGGTCGCGTGCGCGAGGATGTCCGCGGCGCGAACCCGCTGATTGAACGTGAGCGCCAGCGCGACCCGGCCATCGAACCGTTCGCCCTGTCGCGCCCACTCCATGCCGATCAGCTTCACGGTCGGCGTGGTGAACGAGAACTCGACGTTGTTGGCAAGCGCGCGGCCCGACGTGCTCGCGGCCGCGCGGTCGATCGTGACCGTGTAGGTCGTCGCCAGCGGCAACGGCCGCGCCGGATTCGGCGTCAGCACGAGGATCGACGTGCCTGACCAGCGATAGGTGCCGTCGATCGCCGGCGTCACGCGGAACCACGCCGGCCGCGCGTCGGAGGTGTTGCCGAGCGCGATCATCGGCTCGGAAAACACAACCCGGATTTCGTTCGTGTCCTCCCGCTGGTCAACCTCGCCCTGCGGCGACGCCGCCACCACCCTCAGCGGCGCTTGCTGCGCCAGCAGCCCTGCACCAGCAACAAACGAACAGAGGAAAGCCGCAGCAACGAATCGACGCCCCATATGAGAACTCTACCCCCGCACCCGCACCCGTGCACCCGCGCACCCGTGCACCCGTGCACCTGAGTCAGATATAGTTCGCGCACCAAGGAGCCTGCCGATGAAAGCCGTCCTTCGTCTCTTGTGTGTCCTGGCGTTTGTGGCCGCGTCCGTGCCGCTCGCTGCGCAAAAGCCCGCCGAACGCGTCCTGCCGAAACCGAACTACGACCTGGCGTCGCAGTGGGCGGCCGCGAAGATCGGCAAGCTGATCTTCGACACGGCGGTCACGCCGCACTGGCTCGAGTTCAGCGACCGGTTCTGGTACACGTTCGAGACGCCGGCCGGCCGCAAGTGGTGGATGGTCGATCCGGTGAAGAAGTCGAAGGCGCCGCTGTGGGACAACGCGAAGATGGCCGCGCGTCTCACGCAGATCCTGCGCACGCCGTATGACGCGCAGCATCTGCCGATCAACCAGATCAAGTTCATCGACAACGACACGAAGATCCGCTTCAGCGTGGACCTGCCGAACGAGTCGAAGGTTGTCTCCAGCACCGGCGAGGAACTCGTCGGCGACACGCAGCAGCAGGGCGGCGGGCGCGGCGGCGCGGGCCGCGGCGGGCAGCAACAGGAAGATCAGCAGGTGCAGGGCCGCGGCCGCGGCGGCGTGCCGGGCGGTCCGCCGGCGGGACAGAAGCGGTGGTGGCTCGAGTACGAGATCGCGGCCGACAAGCTGACGCTCAACGACAAGTACGAGCCCGAGAAGCCGAAGCCCACGTGGGCGACAGTCTCACCCGACAAGAAGACGATCCTCTTCGGCCGCGGCCAGAACCTTTTCATGATGGACGAGGCCAACTACGCGAAGGCCCTCGTGAAGGCCGACGATCCGACGGTCGTCGAGACCCAGCTCACGACCGACGGCGAGAAGGACTACAGCTACGCCCGAGACACGCAGGGCCAGGTCCAGGAAGAGCAGCAGGACACGCAGGGCACCGGCCAGGGCACGGGCGGGGCCGCGCGAACCGTACCCACCGAACAGGACAAGAAGTTTGGCCCGCGCGTGCCGGCCGTCGGCATCGCATGGTCGCAGGACAACAAGAAGTTCGCGCTGAGCCGCAACGACCAGCGCAAGGTGGGCGACCTCTGGGTCATCAACGCGCTGGCGAATCCGCGCCCGCGCCTCGAGACCTACAAGTACGGCATGCCGGGCGAGGAGAACCAGCCGCAGGCCGAAGCCTGGGTCTTCGACATCGCGACGAAGAAACCGACCAAGGTGAAGACCGAGGCGTTCAAGGACCAGCAGATGGCGCTCAACGGCGCGCCGGTGACGAACCTGCAGCGCGAGAAGCAGGAAACCGAGCAGCGCTGGCTCACGCTCGACGGCAGCAAGCTGTACTTCAACCGCACCTCGCGCGACCTCAAGCGCATCGACATCGTCGAGGCCGACACCGCGACGGGCGAGTCGAAGACGGTCATCGAGGAGCGCTCGAACACGTATATCGAGCTGCAGCCGCTCCGCACGCTCAAGACCGCGACCGGCCAGACGCAGCTGATTCACTGGTCCGAGCGCGACGGCTGGGGGCACTACTACCTCTATGATGCTGCCGGCAAACTCATTCGGCAGATCACGAGCGGCGAGTTCCAGTGCACCGGCATCGAGTCGATCGACGAGAAGACGCGCACGCTCTACTTCGACGCCGCGGGCCGCGAGCCCGGCGAGGATCCGTACTACACGCACATGTACAGCGTGAACATCGACACGGGCGCCATCAAGCTCCTCACGC
Source organism: Acidobacteriota bacterium (assembly GCA_004297655.1). Taxonomy (GTDB): domain Bacteria; phylum Acidobacteriota; class Vicinamibacteria; order Vicinamibacterales; family SCN-69-37; genus SCUN01. The sequence continues at coordinate 6,686 of SCUN01000172.1, forward strand.
CCGGTAACTTCACGCACTCGTCGTCGATGAACGACAAGAGCACGTTCTTCGTGAACACGTTCTCGCGCGTGAACGCCGCGCCGGAATCGCAGCTCTTCGACGCGCTCGGCAACAAGGTGATGGATCTCGAGAAGACCGACCTCTCGGCGGCGCTGGCGCAGGGCTTCAAGTTCCCCGAGCCGTTCATGGTGAAGGCCGACGACGGGATCACGGATTTGTACGGCGTGATGTTCAAGCCGTTCGACTTCGACGACACGAAGAAGTACCCGATCATCGAATACGTCTATCCCGGACCGCAGACCGAAAGCGTCTCGAAGCCGTTCTCGCCGCGCGCCTGGAGCCAGACGCTGGCCAACGTCGGCTTCATCGTGATCGAAGTCGGTAACCGCGGCGGCAACCCGAACCGGTCGAAGTGGTACCACAACTACGGCTACGGCAACCTGCGCGACTACGGGGTGCCGGACAAGAAGGCGGCCGTCGAGCAGCTCGCGAAGAAGTACCCGTGGATCGACATCAACCGCGTCGGCATGTGGGGCCACTCCGGCGGCGGTTTCATGACCGCGGCGTCGATGTTCGGCTACCCGGACTTCTTCAAAGTCGGCATCTCCGAGTCGGGCAACCACGACAACTCGATCTACAACCGGTGGTGGAG
>SCUN01000173.1 GCA_004297655.1 Acidobacteriota bacterium
CACTGGAAGTTGATCGTGCGCTTCGGACGCGGCAGCTTCCCTTCCTTGATGAGTTTGATGTACGCGCGGCCGATCTCGAGCGTGAGCGCACAGCCGGAGTTGTCGTCGTTGGCGCCCTGCTTGATCACGCCCTCGTACAAATGCCCGCCGATCGCGACTTCCTGCGTCGTCGAACCGTCGCCGAGAATTTCCGCGTGCACGATTTCGCTTCGCGTCGGCACCTGGGTGCTCTTCACGATCGAGCGGATGGTGATCTTGTCGCCGCGGGCCAGCAGGCCTTTCAACTCGCGCGCCGTTCGCGGCGAGACGTTCCAGGCCGCCGTCTGGAGCTTGTCGGCCGGCGCGTTGGCGGTCGTCGACACGATCTGGTCGGGGAAGTCGAGCGCGCGCTGGATGCCGATCTGGGAGAGGCCGATGACGCCCAGCCCGCCCTTGGCGAGCACGCGGGTGTAGACCTGGCCCAGGCCGGCGACCGCGTCCGCGGACAGCGCGAACTTGCCGGTCAGATCCTTATTGGCGAGCGCGGCATCGGAGCCGTCGCCGATGTCGACGAGTTCGCCGCTGACGTCGCCATTCGAGTTGAGCGAGGCCAGCGACAGCGCGACGTCATGGATGTCGTAGAGCTTGACCGACTTCGGCGTGGTCATCCACAGCTCGCCCTGCGTGGGCTGCCAGGCCTGGCCGGCGGCGAAGCTCTCGATCGTGACGTTGTCGAAGCCGTAGTCCTTGGCAAACTGCGCCATGACTTCGCTTTCCTGGAAGTGCACGTTGTATTCCTCGGGCTTGCGGACCCGCTGGTACGGCACCAGCTCGAGCAGATGGTGCATGGCGCGCTCGCCGGACACCTCGTTGATGATGGCCGTCATCTGATCCTGTGGCAGCAGGGTCCGGTCCTCGCGTTCCTGCGCCGGGATGCCGGCGACAAAGACCGCGACGCCGAAGGCGGCGAATAGTGCGATGCGTTTCATATGGGGTCCTCCTAGGAATTCGTGCGAGGGAATCATATAATCGTTGTTCCCCCTTCGTGCGGAAGTGGCGGAATTGGCAGACGCGCAAGCCTCAGGAGCTTGTTGGAGCAATCCAGTGGAGGTTCGAGTCCTCTCTTCCGCACCAGACTTCTTCGCGAGTTATTCCGGCGCGACGTCCCATTTCTTGCCGCTGAACGCACCGCGCAGGGCGTAGACGGCCATCTGGACGGCGGCGGTGTTCGCGCGCGCTTCCGGCGTGAGCGCGGCGAGGATCTTCGCGAGCGCCTTCATCTCCAGCACCGCCACCGCGCTCGCGGCCGGGGCGTGCGCCGTCACGGCCTGCTCGATCGCCGCGGGCTCCTTGCCCGACTGAATCGCCGTGCCGATGGCCGTGCGGGTGGCGGTCCACTGATCGCGCGCCGATGCGGCCGCCTTGTAGTCGGCGTCCAGGATCGACTTCACCTGTTTCTTCGCGTTGCCGTCGAGGCTGAACATCGCCGTCAGCAACTCCATCCGCGTGAGACCGCCGCCGGGGCCGCCGCCGCGGCGGCCGCCCGCTCGCGGCGTCGCCACGTCCAACAGACCGGCCATCATCAAGAACGCTTCGGCCGACTTCGACTGCTGGCCCTTGACGAGGAGCGCGTGAACCCGCTGATACGTGCGCACGTCGATCGTCGTCATCTTCAACGCCGCCGCCGTGAGACCTGCGACGACCGGCGCCGCGTCGTCCGGCTTGCCGTCGAGATCGACGAGACGTAGCCGGGCCTGGATCATCTCGCGGCCCGTCGGCGCGGCCTCGGCCGCCCCGGCGGTGAAGATCTTGCCGACCTCCGGCAACTGCTTCTCGTCGAGTTCGAGCTTCTCCACGAATCGCTCGAACGGCGTGAGCTCCCCCGGCCGCGGCGGCTCCCCGGCGGCAGCCGCCGGCCGGCGGCCACCCGCCTGACCCTGAAACACGAGCAACATGGCGATGACGATGTGCAACATACCGGCGCTCCCTTCGATCGCGGGAATTGTATTACGTCAAAACGAGAGAGTCTCTCTCACAGTCAACGGCCGTCCCACGTCTGCACGCTCTTCGCGACCGCGAGGAAATCGTCGCGCAGCTCCTTCCGCGTGCACGTGTTGGGATCCGAGGCGTTCACCGAGGCCGACACGAAGAAGTAGCGCCCGTCACGCCGCACTGCGCCCAGAAACGGCCTCGCGGTCCCCGGCTGTTCGGTCCACAGCGCTTCCCCGCCGGGTACGTCGGTCCGTCGCACTGCGCCGATCTTCAACCCCTCGGCCTTGGCAAAGTAGTCGGTGATATCGGCGAGGGCTTCCGGACCGCCGGCGAATCCGCTCGACGACGGATACGTGTAGATGACCGTGTTTCCGGTCCGGCCGTTGGACCAGCATGAATACGCAATGTGCTGCGGGTTCAACTGGTTGTACCAGGACTTCTGTGGAAGCCGCTCGGCGGCCATGCCGAAGCTCGGATGGTAGATCATCGGGGACTCAGGGACGTCCTGCAGCGTTTCGACAATCCGAATGAAACTCGCCTCGACGAGATTCACGTCGAACCGGGGCCGAACCGTGTCGAGGATGCTGACGCTCAGGATCCTGCCGCCGATGATAGCCTCGCCCGAAAACACGTAATGGCCCCACGACAACTTCGTCCCGGCTTTCCAGCGCGCCGTCGCGCCGTTGGGAAACGTCCGCCGCTGGTTCCGGTCGAGCTGGCTCCAGCTCTCGTCAAATGCGTCGTCGGGCGTCTTGCGCCCGCCGATGCTGTACTGATTCGGGCTGGATTCCTGGCCGGCCGCGCCGGTTCGGGTCGCGAGATGCTGAATCGTGACGGAGTTGCCGTCGAATTCCGTCCATTCCCACCCCGCGGGCACTTCGAAGCGAACGCCCCAGTTGGTGCGGATGGTCGGCGCGGTGGCGCGGGCGGGCAACGACGCGACGGGCAGCGTGGCGGATACGAGAATAACCAGCGCGGTCTTCTTGAACATGGCGCAGCTTACTGCGTGGCGATGCGCTGGCGGGGATCTTTCAATGGCCTCACGGGGCCATGGCCGGCGTAGACCAGCGAGGCGCCGCGATCTCTGAGGGACTGCCAGCTGCTCTCGATCGCGTCTCGCTGCTCTTCTGTCGCGAGTGCCGGCGGCGTGAGGTCACCGGTAAACGCTTCGCCGGAGTCCAGGATCAGCGACACGCTGTCATCCGAGTGGCCCGGCGTGTGGACCAGTTCGCCGTCAAACCCGATCGACTTCAGAAGCCGTCGGCTCTCGCTGAGCGCCACGACGAGGTTGTCGGCCATGACGATCGGCGTGTAGTTGAACTCCGGTTTCATCCACTGCGTCATCGGCTCGATGGACGCCACTTGCTCGGGCGTGACGATGAGGCGCATGCCGCGACTCTTGAGGTCCTGCGCCGCGCCGGCGTGATCCATGTGGTAGTGCGTCGCAAAGCCGTAGCGCACCTCGTTGAACGGAATGCCCTTCCGTTCGAGATTCGCGAAGAGCGCGCCGGCCATGCCCGGCCACCCGAGGTCCACGAGCAGGCGCGAATTGCCCTCGCTGATGACCCAGTAGTTGGTCGATCGGTAGCCGACGTTGACGATGGTCATCTCGGGACGGTCTTGCCCGTGAGGCCTTCGACAATCACTCGCGCGGCGAGACGGGAGCCGAGCGGCGACGGGTGAAAGTCGTCGGGCCCGTAGAGCGCCAGCGAGGCATCGGCCGAAAGCGCCGCGCGCCAGACATCGCCCACCGGCAGGAGCAACCCGCCGACCGCCGCCGCGGCATCGGCGTACGATTTCGACACGTCGGGCGCGAACCGTGCGCGCGCCCTCGGTGGCCACACCATGAACAGCGCGGTGCGCGCGCCCGCCTTGCGGATTTCGGCGTCGAACCGCCGCGTGTCGGCGATCAGCGAGACGCGCGACTCCGGGAGCGACGAGGGCCCTTGCTGGAGGACCACGGCGTCCCACCCGCCGCGGCGAATCGCCCGCAGCGCATCGCCGCGCTCCCAATGGTCGCCCAAGCTGAAGTCCGGAAAGGCCACGACCGTCGCCTTGAGAGGCGCGCCAGCCGCGGCCGAGAATTGCTCGACCAATTGCGGCAACCCGTTCGCGACGGTCAGGCTGTTCCCGATGAAAAGCACCCTCCGCTCGACGGCCTGCGCCACGGGCGACAGAGCGATGAGCACCGCGACGACGAGTGACGCGAAACTCATACGACGATCGGGTGCCGTTGGATCGCGCCGTCGATCGTGGCGTCGCCGAACGCGGCATACAAGTGAGCGTCGGAGACCGACAGGCTGAATGCCATGCGGCGCTCGAGCCGGCCGACGAGCGCAGCGATCATCGCGGGGTCGAAGCTGAAGACGTCGATCGACTCGGCCTTGTGGATGCGCTCCCCCGCCCAGTTCGCCAGCATCTGTTTCGGGTCCCTGGACGTGTACACCGCCACGCGGTCCGCCGATTTTCGGGCCTTGTGGATGCGCGCCGCATCGGGCGCGCCGATGTCGATCCACGCGCGCAGCGCGCCGGTCAGATCGCGGACGAAGATCGCCGGCTCGTCGGGTGTCGACACGCCCGGCGAGAAACCGATGCCGTCGGCGAACTCGCGGCAATACGCGAGGACCCGCGTGATCAGCGCCTCCTCGGTCTCTGACGGGTGCCGCGCGGCCTTCACGTCGAGCGTCTCGTACACGCCGCGGTCCATGTCGGCCAGTTCGATCGCGAACGAATAGAGAGTTGCGCCCAGCGCCACGCCAGACAGCATACCGGCAACGCGCGGATTACTTGATGATCGTGAGCGCGACGGTCGCCGTCGCACCGTCGAGCACGTTCACGCGCACGGCCGTTTTCCGGAGATTCTCGAGCACGGCCGGATCGGCGGTCTGCGGCGAGATGCCGGCCGGCGCCACGGCGACCAGATACCAACCCGCCGGGAGACCGGTCAGGGTGAACTCACCCCTGGGCGACGGACGCGCGGCCGCCATGAATCGCGACGGGAACGTCCACTTCGACGCGTCCTCGGCAAACGCCAGGATGGCGGCGTCCGTCACCGGACCGTTCGCGTCGGACGCCGTGCCCTTGATCGTCCCCACGCTGCTCGTGAACGTCACCTCGACGTCGGCCACGTCGCCATTGCGAAAATCGATCGGCGTATCGGTGAAGTCCTTGCCGGCGATCGTGACGCTTTTCAGGAACCACCCCGGCGCGCCAACGATCGGGCGCGCCACGCGCAGCCCGCTCAAGTTCAGCACTTCGAACGTCCAATCCGGGTTCACCGTCATGGCCGGCGGCCCGCCGCCGGCCGGCGACGACACGAACTCCACCGGCATCAGGGTCAGGACCACGCGTTCGATGGGCGGCTGCGGCGCGGTGCCCTCGAAGAGGATGCGGCCCGTCATGCGCGAGCCGCGAACCACCACGCGAAGATCGTCGCGGCTGCCGTTCACGTCGACGACGAGCGAGCCGAACGGCGAACGGCCGAGGTTGCCGCCGCCGGCGGCCGGTCGGCCGTAGGCCTGGATCACGTACGACCCTGGGGCGAGATTGCGGAACGTGAACCGGCCGTCGGGGTCCGTCGCAATGTTCGCGTTCATGAACGATCGAATATCGCCGCCCGACAAGCCGAACAGCATGACGTTGCCGCGCGCCGGATTGCCATCGGCGTCCGACACGGCGCCGGAGATCGTGGACATCGGCGCCGGCGTCATCGCAAAGCTGATCCCGCGCGTGTCGCGGCCGATGTCGAGATGCACCGGCTTCGCATCCGGCGGATTCGTCGTGCCGGGATAGAACGTCACCGCGAAGCCCGACGGACCGGCCGGCCCGGCGAACGAGCCGGTCGCCGCCATCAGGTAGTAGTCGCCGGGAGCGAGACCGTACAGCCGGAACATCCCGCGATCGTCGGTCGGCATGACGCTCTGCGCGCCCTGGGCCGGCATCAGCCGGGTCTTCCCGGCAGCGAACGCCACCGACGCCGGCCAGACGACGATGCCCGGCATCGGGTCGCCGAATTCATCGAGGAGCTGCCCTTCAATCGCCGAGAACTTTGGCAGCGCGATGTTGGCGTCCGAAAACTGCTGCGCGTCCGCGAGTTCGATGCGGCGCGGACCGTCGGTCGGGGCGCGCTGGCCGTACCGCATCGTGACGTGGCCGTCGGCCTGCGCCGTGATCTCGTACGAGCCGGCAACCAGATCCTTGAGCGTGAACTTGCCCTGTGCGTCCGTGCGGGCCGTGAACTGGCGGCCGAGGCCACCCACCCACTGCACCACGCGAAGCGTCGCGTTCGGAATGGGCCGATTGCTCGGACTGCTCGTCACGACACCGGAAATCGTGCCCGTGCCCACGGCCTGACCGGAGGGCGGGCCTTGATTGGGAGCCAGTGCAATCGTCAACGCAAGAAGGAGTACCGTCATGGCTTCACCACCAGATCGAGCGTGTGTTTCCCGGGAGTCACGGCAAGTGTCGATGCGTTGCGTTTGAGCTGCTGCAACACGCCAGTGTCGAACCACGCGCCATCGTCGAGAAACGGCACCGCGACAATCGCGTACTTGCCCTCGAGCACGCCGCGCACCTCGTAGCGTCCGTCCGCGCCCGTCTCGACCGTCTTGATCACGCGGGATCGCGGCCCCCACGCGCGCTCGTCTTCGCCGAAGACGACCACGCGCGCGCCGGCCACGGGCACGCCCTTCGCGTCACGGACGACGCCGCTCAACGCGCCGGTGTCGGACGTGACAACGATCCGAATCGCGCCGGGGGCCGCGGCCGCGTTGATGTCGACCGGCGTGTCCGAGATCTCCTGCTCCCCCGCCCACACGCCTTTGAGCGCCCACGTGTCAGGCAGACCCTGAACCCGGAACAGGCGCGGACCAAACAGCGACTTGAACTGAAACGTCCCATCGGAACCGACGGGCTCCACCCACGCGAATGGCGACTCGCCCTGCATTGCCGGCAACTGGTACGCGGTCTCGACGGCGGCGACGCGGAGACCGGCGGGGCGGCCCGGCCCGTCGACGCGTCCGCCGAGCGTCACGCCCGGCTGCGTCGTGACCTGGTAGTTCTTGACTTCGACTCCCTCGGCGCGAAATCGCTGAGCGGCGAACTCGGGCTCGGCGCCGGGTGCGGCGCGTCCGACCGCCGTCACCCAGAACTCACCCGGCGGCACGATCGCGTAGTCAAACGTGTTGGCTTCGATCGACGAGAAGCCGCGCACCTCGCCTAGCGGGCCGCCCACGCGCTGGATGCGCACGCTCGCGCCCCTGAGCGGCTGGCCCTGCGCGTTGACGACGTTGCCCGACAGCGATCCGGTCGTCATCGTCGTCATCGTGAAGTCGATGCTGCCGACGTCCTGACCGGCGGCCACGGTCACGACGCGACCGTCGTCAAGCCGCGGGCTGCCCGGGTAGTACGTCCGTGCGAGCGACGGGAGCCGAGGGCCCGGCGTGCGGATCTGGTTTGCCGCTTCGATCGGATCCGGCGCCGCGTCGACGAGATAGTCGCCTGGCGGCAGCGAGTGAATTCTGAATCGACCCACGTCGTTCGTGCGCACTTGTCGAACGGCGTAGGGCGTGCGGCCGATGTCGCTGTATCCCATGCGGACGGCCGACACGGGGATGTTGATGGCGGGCTCGCCGTTGTCTCTGAGGAGTTGGCCTTCGATCGCGGCGCCACGCTGCATCGGCAGGTCGTGGGTGACGGATTGGCCGGCCGCGACGTCGAAGAGCGGCGGCTTCTCGAACGCGCGTCGCAGGTCCCGAAGCGCGGGGGTGAATCCAGCCTTGTCGCCCATGACGCGGTAGGCGCCGGCGGGAAGTCTGTCGAAGTGGAAGCGGCCGTCGGTATCGGTGTCGGTGACGGCGGCTTCGCGAAGCGCGGCACCTTCGAGTGTGACCCGCGCGCGGCGGACCGGCGCGACGCCGGTCGCGGTCGCGATCGTCATCCGACCGTGGATCGACGCCGTGCCAGCGGCCGGCGCCGGCGTCGCGGCGTCACGCGGCGTCTGAGGCGACGCCGCCACGACGGTGAACAGAATGCTCGCGCTGGCGAACGCGCGCAAACCCAGCTGTGCCATGGGAACTCCGGGCACAGCCTAGCAGAAAGTCAGAACTTGTAGCCGACATTGAGGACGGGGCCGCCGGCGTGCGTGTAGCTCGAGATGGGGAGCATCCAGCCCAGGTCCCACGTCGTGTGCGGCGCGCGGACGCGGACGCCGGCCGACAGCATCGGCAGTCCGCTGATCAGGTAGTTCTCCGTGATGAACGTCGTCCGGTCGCTGACGCGGTGCTCGGCCGCGAGCATGACGCCGAGGCCGCGGCCAATGACCTTCCGATCGTAGGGCGTCAGGACGGCAACGTGCCATGCGCCGGTTTCGGTCTCGACGGTGTGCGCGACGTAGGCGATGCCGAAACTCCCGCCGAACGCGAGCAAGTGCATCGTGCCGAGCGAGGTCGAGTGCCGCGCCGAGCGCTGGATCTGGAATTTCGGCGTCAGCATGACGACCTGTGCCGGCGCCATGAGCGGCGTGCCGATGCCGATCGAGAGCCGGTCGGTGAGGCCCCCCTGCAGGTAGGGCACGGTCAGCGCCAGGCTCTTCAGGTAGCCCTGACCTTTCGGTAACGAGCGGCCGGTCGGGCCGAAGAACAGCTGTGTGGCCGGCCGGTCTCCGGGTTGTGCGGACGCGGGGGCGGGCAACCCGAGGGTCACGGTCGTGGCAACGAGAAGCAGGGCAAAGAGATGGCGGCGCATATCGAAACTCCTTCGCCACCACAGTAGGCGCCCGCCGGGTCTGAGGTCGTGACCGGGCCCTGATCAAACGCTGAAAGACGACCTCGGAAATAGGATCGGGAGTTATTTCGAAATAACTCCCGATCCTATTTCTCTAGTTCGCCCGGTCGGCGAGACGCTTCAGAAGGGTCTGGACTTCCGGGCGGTCGAGGTGGGGGCGGAGCCAGGGCTCGACGGGCGCCGTCCAGGCCGGAAGGCCGGGCGGCGTGGCGTCGAGCAGGCGATTGATTTCGGCGCAGGCGGCGGCGACGTCGCCGGCGAGCGTGTGGGCGACGGCGGCGGCCATGGCGGCCTCGGCCTCACGGCCGTGGGCCGCCAGGTCGCGGCGCGCCTCGTCCGCGCGGGCGCGGGCATCGCCCGCGCCCCGCGCGTCGCCCAACTGCTGACGCGCGGCCGCGAGCCCGGCGAGCGACCGCGCGTGATCGGGCACGCGGGCCAGGGCGCGCGTGAAACGCGCGCCCGCCCCGCGGGCGTCGCCTTCGGCGAGCGCCAGGAAGCCCTGCGCGCTCTCGGCGTCCATCGCGAACTCGGCGGCGAACAGGTCGTCGCCGTCGCTCCCCAACTCGGCGTCGAATTCGCGACGCGCCGCCGCCGTGTCGCCCATCCGGTACGCGATCAGCCCGCGCAGCCAATGCAGGCCTCGGCCCGGCAAGCGGTCCGAGGCCGTCCGGCGCTGCGTCTCGAGCCCTTCGGCCAGCACCGCATCGGCTGCGGCGAGATCGTTGCGTGCGATGTGCACCATCGCCG
>SCUN01000174.1 GCA_004297655.1 Acidobacteriota bacterium
GTCGAACGGGAATCGGCAGGTGTGGACGATCGAGAAATCCGGCGAGTGGGCCGCCGCCGATCGCCGGCCCTCATTCGTCTTGTCAATCGGCGATCGCGCAGGATTCTCGCCAACGGGACTCGCGCCGTCGGTCGTCAAGCTGGCCGTGCCGCCGTCTGGTCTCGCAGGCCAGATGATCGGTTCGAGCAGGGGCGACCGCGACTGGAAGGCGGACGACGTGTCGCTCGAGATGACCGAAGGTTCATCGGGCGTCTGGACGGTGAAGCCGTCGAAAGACCTGAAGCCCGGCGACTACGCGATCGTGATGCGTCCGCTCAACTCGAAGGTCGCCATGCCCGAAATCGCCTGGGCGTTCACCGTCAAGTAGGGCCCCCTCACTTTGGATGCAGCGCGTCGGCCAGAAGGCGCGCCACTTGCACGATGCGCGGGCCGGGCACTGTCAGGAAATCGCCTTTCAGCAGATAGACCCGGTCGTTTCGGACCGCCGGCACCGAGGGTAGCTGCCGCCACACCTGCTTCTCCGCGGACATCCGGGCGTCGGTCGCATCCGAATCGTGGAACTCGATGATCGCGTCCGGAGCCCGCGCGAGCACCTGCTCGGCGCTGATCACGACGTTCTGACGCTTGATGTCATCGAAGACATCGATGCCGCCTGCGATCAAGAGGAGGTCGTGCAGAAAACCGACGCCGCCGCTCGCGTAGATGCCGCGCAAGCTGCCGTTTTCGCGCCCGAACACCAGCAGCGTCCTCACTTTGGGCAGCGGCGCCACGCGGCGGCGAATGGCGTCGAGCTCTCGCTCGATGCCGGCCGCCACGGTCTCCGCGTCCCTCCTGCGGCCCACGGCATCGCCGAGCTGCCGAACGGTCGAGGTGATGTCTGCGAGACCAGCGTGCTGGTAGTGGAAGATCGGAATCGACGCGCGCTGAAGCCGCGCGATGAAATCGGTCTGTGAGTCGTAGACCACGACGAGATCCGGCCGCAGCGACAGGATCTTCTCGAAATCAGGATCGAGCAGCGCGCCGACCTTCGGCAACCGCTCGGCCTCGGCGGGGAAATGATCGTAGCTGCCGACGCCAACAACCTGCGGACCGGCGCCCATGGCGAAGAGCATCTCGGTGACGGCGGGGACGATGGAGACAATCCGCGCGGGCGCGGAGGGGCGCAGTTCGAGATCACTGCGCCCTACGAATGCCTGCGAGCAAAGCAGGATGGCGAGCGCCGCCAGAGTCTTCAGCGTTTTCTGATGAGCATCCATAAGAAGAACGGGCCTCCGATGATCGCCGTGATGACGCCGACGGGTAGTTCGAGCGGCGCGAGGACGATGCGGGCGAGCGTGTCGCACGCGACGAGGAAGCCGGCGCCGAGAAACGCGGACGCCGGCAGCACGAGCCGGTGATCCGACCCGACCATCAATCGAACCAGATGCGGCACGATGATGCCGACAAAGCCGATGGGCCCGCCGACGGCGACCGCCGCGCCGGTGGCGATCGATGCCGAGAAGAACGCCCATCGGTGTACGGATCGGACATTCACGCCGCGCGTGCCTGCGGCGTCGGCGCCGAGGCTCAGGAGATTCAGCGGGCGCGCGAGCCAGGCAAAGACGATGAACGAGAGCGCGATGAAGGGGAGCGCGCCCAGAAGCGGCGCGTAGCCGACGACGTCGAGGTTGCCCATGAGCCAGCGCATCGCGCGGAAGGTCTGCGCGAAGTCACTGAGGTATTCGACAAAGAGGATCAGGGCGGAGAAGAAGGCGTTGAGCGTGACGCCCGCGAGGAGCAGCACGGTCGTTGAGAGCCCGGCGTGCCGGGCGCGCGCCAGGAAGTAGACGATCAGCACCGCGATCATCGATCCGGCGAGGCTGGCGCTCGTGATGCCGACAAACGGCAGCGCGGCGCCGAACGTGATGGCCAGCATCGCGCCGAGCGCGGCGCCGGTGGAGACGCCGAGCGTGTAGGGCGTCGCCAGCGGGTTTCGCAGCAGGCCCTGGAAGATCACGCCGGCGGCCGCGAGCGTGCCGCCGACCAGCGCCGCCGCCAACGCGCGCGGCAATCGGGCGATGAAGAAGATCTGCG
>SCUN01000175.1 GCA_004297655.1 Acidobacteriota bacterium
CTCATGAACGACCCGGCGCTCTACGACAACGCCAACGCGACGCTCAAAGAGATGAAGGATCTACTGACGGATATCCGGAAGGACCCGAAGAAGTATTTGAGGGTTAGCGTTAGCATCTTCTAATGACGACCGACACCCTCTTCCTCGGGATCATCGCCCTCTCGACGCTCGCCATGGCGGTCATTCAGATCGCCGTGCTGGTCTTCGCGGCCAAGGCCGTGCGGGAGGCGGCGAAGGCCGTGCAGGCCATGCAGAAGTCGATCGAGCCCATCATCGCGAGTGCCCAGCAGGTCTCGGCTGATGCGGCCAAGATCACCGGGTTGGCGGCCAAGCAGGTCGAGCGGGTGGACTCGCTCGTCGACGGGGCCATGACGGCCCTCAAGGCCGCCCTGGCGATGCTCAAGTTCACCCGCGGCGGCAAGGGCAAGGGCGGCGGGGATGATGACGACGGCATGTTTGTCGGATAGGATCTCGGGATGCACATTCATCGGACGATCGCGGCAGGACTGACCCTGGCCCTCGCGGGCTCGATCAGCACCATTCCTGTCGCCGCGCGCCAGACGCAATCGCCGGCGCTCGCCAAGGAACTGGTGGCCGCGCTGGCCGCCAAGAAGCTCGACTGCGTGCTCGCGAAGGATCCCGACGTCGCCGGCCAGTACGTCGCGGCGCTGCACCTCCCGGGTCTCCAGTTACTGGTCGTCTCGGCGAAGTTCGCCGATCCCGCGGGCATGGACTACCGGATCTTCTCGAGCGACTGCATGGGCGGGTACGCGGATCTCAACGCCGCGGTGACCGCGACCGACCGCGTCGTGATCAGCGACCTCGGCGCCGACGGCCTCGTCGCCGTCCCGAAGAAGGACGCGCCCCGCGACGGCATCACGCGCGGCGGCAAGGAAATGAAATTCGACGGCGATACCAAGGCGCTCAAAGCCGCGAAGATGTCGATTCAGGATTTCGAGAAGTCGTTCGGCGAGGCGGAAACCACCTACAGCGCCTACCTGCGCTTGCTCATCGCTCGGCTGAAAGGCTAAGCTAGACGTTCCTCTGCATGGGCGCTTAGCTCAGTTGGTAGAGCATCGCCTTCACACGGCGGTGGTCGCAGGTTCGAGTCCTGCAGCGCCCACCAACATCACTTACATCGTTCCGTAGAGCCTGTCGCCGAAGTCGCCCAGGCCCGGCAGGATGAACTTGTGCGCGTTCAGCTCCCGATCGATCGCGGGCGTGAAGATGTGCACGCCCGGATGCGCGCGTTCCACTTCCGCAATGCCTTCCGGCGCCGCGACGATGCAGACGAGGCGGATGTCGATCGCGCCGGCGCGTTGCAGCATGGTGATCGCCGCGACCGCGCTCCCGCCCGTGGCGAGCATGGGATCGACGATCAACGCCGTGGAGCGTGAGAGGTCCGGCGGCAGCTTCTTGTAGTACTGGGACGCGACCGCCGTCTGCTCGTCGCGCTGCAGGCCGATGTGGCCGACGCGCGCGTGGGGCAGCACTTCGAGAACGGCCTCCATCATGCCCAGTCCGGCCCGGAGCACCGGGACGACCACGACGTCGGCCTCGAGCCGGCGGCCGGTTGTCGTCTCGAGCGGCGTCTGGATGGTGACCGTCGACGCCGGCAGCTCGCGCGCGGCTTCCATCGCGAGGATCAGGCTGACCCGATGCGCCAGGCGGCGGAAGTGGCTGGGGATGGTCGTGCGATCGCGCAGCAAGGCCAGCGCGTCCTGCGCGACGGGATGGTCAACGAGATGGACAGGCACGGCGTGAATATACACCGCGCCGAGTTAGAATCGTCCCCGATGAAGATGTGGCGAATTCTCGTCATCGTCGCGGTCGCGTCCGCGGCCTGCGCGCGCGTGGACACGAAGGCGCCCGCGACGTTGGTGATCAGCGGCGGCACGATCGTCACGGAGGACGCGTCGGGGCGGATCATCGAGAACGGGGCGGTCGCCATCAACAACGACACGATCGTCGCGATCGACACGGCCGCCGCCATCGCCGCGAAGTACGACGCGCGCGAGGTGATCGACGCGCGCGGTCAGATCGTGATGCCCGGCCTCATCAACACGCACGGCCACGCGCCGATGGTCCTCTATCGCGGGCTGGGCAGCGACCTGGCGCTGATGGACTGGCTGACGAAGTACATCTTCCCGGCGGAAGCGAAGACCGTGTCGCCGGAGTTCGTGCGCGTGGGCACGAAGCTCGCCGCGCTCGAAATGATCGAGTCGGGGACGACGACGTTCACCGACATGTATTACTTCGAAGACGACATCGCGGCGGCCACGAAGGAATCGGGCCTGCGCGCCGTTCTGGGCGAGAGCGTCATCAAGTTCCCCGTGGCCGACGCGAAGACGCCCGAAGAAGGGTTGGCGCGCGCCGAGAAGTTCATTCAGGCCTGGAAGAACGACGCCCTCATCACGCCCGCGGTTGCCCCGCACGCCCCGTACACGCTCGAACCCGAGACCCTGAAGGCGGTCCGGGCGCTCGCCAACAAGTACGACGTCCCGATGCTGATTCATCTCGCCGAGACGCAGGATGAGATGAAACAGATCGCCGACCGGTTCCACCTGTCGCCGACGATGTACCTGGAGTCGCTGGGGGTGTGGACCGGCAGGTCGCTCGGCGCGCACGCCGTGTGGGTCAATGACGAGGACATGGCGACGCTGACCAAGCGCGGCGTCGGCCTCGCGCACAATCCGGAAAGCAACATGAAGCTGGCGAGCGGCGTCGCGCCTGTGCAGAAGTGGATCGATCACGGCATCCACGCCGGCCTCGGCACCGACGGGGCGGCCAGCAACAACGACCTCGACATGTTCGAGGCGATCCGCCAGGCCGCGTTTCTCCACAAGCTGTCGTCGAACGACCCGCGCGCGATGCCGGCGTCGCTCGCCATCGAGCTCGCGACGCGCCGAGGCGCGGAAGCGCTCGGCATGGGCAACAAGATCGGCAGCCTGGAAGTGGGCAAGCAGGCCGACGTGATCACGATCTCGCTCGGGAGCGCGCGGCAGACGCCGCTCTACGAGCCGCTGGGGCAGATCGCGTTTGTCACGCACGGCGACGACGTGCGGAATACGATTGTGGCCGGCCGCGTCCTGATGAAGGATCGTCGCGTCCTGACGCTGAACAGCGCTGACGTGATTCGGGATGCGCGGGCCATGGCCGACAAGGTGAGAGCAGCGATCAAATGAAACAGCCGGGTGTATTTCTCAACGAGGCGAAGATCCGGGCGCGTGTGGCGGAGATGGGCGCCCAGATCCGCAAGGACAGCGGCCCGGACACGCCGGTGCACTTGATCGCCGTCCTCAAGGGCGCGTTCATTTTCCTCGCCGACCTGGCGCGCGCGATCCCGGGGCCCGTCAGTCTGGATTTCATTTCCGTGTCGAGCTACGCCGGTAAATCCTCGTCGGGCGAAGTGCGCCTGCTGAAGGACCTCGACCGCTCCATCGAAGGCCGCGCCGTCATCATCGTCGAAGACATCGTCGACACGGGCCTGACGCTCGCATATCTGCAGGAGATCCTGCGCGCCCGCGACCCGAAGAGCGTGAAGACGGCGTGCCTGCTGAGCAAGCCGTCGAGGCGCAAGATCGAGGTGCCCGTCGAATACATTGGGTTCACGATCGACGATCGCTTTGTGGTCGGGTACGGGCTGGACTACGACGAACAGTATCGTCAGTTGCCCTATATCGGCGTGATGGACGGAGACTAGGATGGCGCTGTTGAAGTTCTCGATCATCACCGAGGCTGACGCGCGCAACCTCGAGCGCGGGTCCACGGTTGAGCTCGAGAAGGGCGGACACGTCACGCCGCTGGCGCAGGACACGCTCCGGGAGCGCCGCGTGACGGTCGTGAAAGCCGGCAGCTACGACCCGGCGATCCCGGCCGACCTCGCGCCCGTGTCGCCGATCCGGCGGGTGGCCATCGGCTCGGATCACACCGGCGTGAAGCTCAAGGCTGAACTCATTGCGCATTTGCGCAAGCAAGGCCTTGACGTCAACGATCTCGGCACCGACGGTCCGGATGCCGTGGACTATCCGGACATTGCCGCGGCTGTGGCGAAATCGGTCGTCCGCAAAGAATCCGACGCCGGCATCGTGATCGACGGTGCCGGTCTCGGCTCCGCGATCGCCGCCAACAAGATCCGCGGATGCCGCGCCACCATGTGCACGAACGTCACGCTGGCGAGGTATTCTCGCGAACACAACGGCGCGAACGTCGTGACGCTGGGCTCCACATTGGTCGAGACCGCGGACGCGAAAGCCATCGTCGACATGTTCCTGACCACACCGACGACCGAGCCGAGGTACTTGCGCCGGCTGCTGAAAGTCCGGAAACTGGAAGAGAACTTCTGATGCGTCTCGAGTCCGTCGACCTCGCGCAGCTCATCACCATCATCGCGGAGGAAGTCCGCGCGGCGTCCGCGCGCCCGGTTGTGCGCTGTGCCTGTCACTCGGTCGCCGAGGATTGCTGTCCGAACCGGTTCCAGGGCGTCATCGACGCCGGCGCCGCCCGCTTGGGCGTCCATGCGACCGGCGGCGCGCCAGCCGGCGTCGCCGGCTACATCGACCACACGCTCCTCAAACCGGACGCGTCACGCACCGAGATCGAGAAGCTCTGCCGCGAGGCGGCCGAGTTCAAGTTCGCGACCGTCTGCGTGAACCCCGCCTGGGTGGCGACCTGCGCCGGTCTATTGGCGAAGACTCCGGTCGGCGTCTGCACCGTCGTCGGATTCCCGCTGGGCGCGACGACGCCGGATGTGAAGAACTACGAGACCCGCCGCGTGATCTTCGACGGCGCTCGCGAAGTCGACATGGTCATCAACATCGGCGCGCTGAAGTCGAACGACCTGCGTCTGGTGGAGAAGGACATCGAAGCGGTCACGTCGGCCTGCCGCGAGGCCGGCGTCACGAGCAAGGTCATCATCGAGGCGGCGTATCTGACCGACGACGAGAAGATCGCGGCGTGCACGCTGTCGAAGGCGGCCGGCGCCGACTTCGTGAAGACGTCAACCGGCTTTGGTCCGGGCGGCGCGACGGTCGCCGACGTCGCCCTCATGCGTCGCGTGGTCGGCGACGACATGGGCGTCAAGGCGGCCGGCGGTGTGCGGGACCTCGAAGGGTTGAAGGCGATGGTCGAGGCCGGCGCCAGCCGGGTCGGCGCGAGCGCCGGCGTGAAAATCGTGCAGCAGTCGCAGGGCAAGGAACCGCCCGGGCTGAAGCCCGGGCCTACGCCAACAAAACCCAGCTACTAGTGTCGTACGGTCGTGTTAGCCGGGGCGGCTAGCTCGATCTGGTGTTTCTCGAACGACAGCTTCAGCCGCCGGCGCAACTCGCGAGCGACCTCCCATTGCCGGTGGGGGATCGTGCGCACGCGCAGCCGCACGGTGAATGACGTCTCGCCCAATGCCTCGATTCCGAGGATCTCGCACTGCCCGACGACGGCGTCGCGCCAGTCCTTGTCGGCGCACAGCTCTTTCCCCGCGGCCGTCGCGGCGGCGATCACCGCATCCGGTCCGTTCCGGTGGCTGACCGGCGCGTCCACCATGGCGTAAGCGAAGTCCTTGGTTTCATTCGAGAGCTTCGTGATCGATCCGCACGGGATGACGTGCACCGCGCCCTGCAGATCGCGGATCACGACGGTTCGCAGGTGGATGTTCTCGACGATGCCGCTGACGTCGCCGATCGTCGCGGCGTCGCCCACGCGGATCTGGTTCTCGAAGATCAGGAAGAAGCCGGAGATGACGTCCTTCACGAGCGTCTGCGCGCCGAAGCCGACAGCCAGGCCGATGATGCCGGCGCCGGCGAGAATCGGCGCGATGTTGATGTCGACCTTGTCGAGGATCATCAGCACCGAGACGACGATCACGAAGATGCGCGAGGTGTTGGCGATGAGCGCTGAGAGCGTGCGCGCGCGTTTGGCGTGTTCGAAGGCGTCCGGCGAAGGGGAGTTCTGGAGCTTGCGTTCGAAGCGCGCAAT
This sequence comes from Acidobacteriota bacterium, assembly GCA_004297655.1. Lineage (GTDB taxonomy): Bacteria > Acidobacteriota > Vicinamibacteria > Vicinamibacterales > SCN-69-37 > SCUN01. Next base: position 5,971 of record SCUN01000175.1, read on the forward strand.
GGCCCGCGAGATGAGGCGCAGGGCGACGTACGCAAGAACGGCGATCAGGAGGATCTCGAGACCTGTCCTGACCGCCGATATGTCCGGTCTAACCAGTTCCTGCCAAAGCCGCGTGAGGTATCTCACGCGTTCAGTGTACTAGACCCCGTGGCGCTGGAGTCTCCGGTAGAGCGCCGACCGGCTGAGGCCCAGGGCCTTGGCCGCGCGGCTGACGTTGCCCTTGAAGCGGAGCATCGCCTTCTTCACGAGCGCGCCCTCGACTTCGATGAGCCGCATCTGCTCGTACGAGCCCGCGTCGGCCGGCGTCGCGGTCGCGCGGAGGCGGTTCACTTCGGTCTCGAGCGAGTTCAGCTTGCGGAGCGCCTGGCCCAGCTCGCAGTGCGAGCGGAGCGTGGCGACCAGCCGCGTTTCTTCCCACGGCTTTTCGACCAGATCCCGCGCGCCGCGCTTCATCGCTTCGCGCGTGAGCTCGGGCGTCGCCCAGGCCGTCATCGCGATGATCGGGAGGTTCGCGTGCAGCTGGCGCAGGCGCGAGATCAGGTCGAAGCCCTGATCGCCGCTCGTCCGCCCCGCGTCGTAGTTAAGGTCTACGAGCGCGGCGTCGATCGGATGCGCCTCGGCCGCGCGGATCGCCTCGATCGGCGAGACGGCGGGGACGACGTTGAAGCCGTTCGTGTCGAGCAGCAGGCGGAGCGCCTGCAGCGTGTCGCGCCGGTCGTCGGCGATGAGCACACGCCATCCCGCCATCGGGAGTGGTCGCGGAGCCGGCCGGGTGGCCGGGGAGGGTGAAGCGAACGACGTCGTTGCAGCCATAGCGAGTCCTTGCACCTTCCGGTGGAGCTAGTTGTTCAGGTGGAAACCGCTTTCCTCGAGGTCCTTCTGTCCGGCACGGGCGGCGTCTTCCTCGACCACGCGTCCGTCGAACAGATGGATGGATCGTTCAGCGCTCTTCGCGTACCGCGGATCGTGCGTGACCATGCAGATCGTCGCGCCTTCGCGGTGCAGTTCGCGGAGCAGTTCCATGACCGCCTCGCCGTTCTTCGAGTCGAGGTTGCCGGTCGGCTCGTCCGCCAGCAGGATCGACGGCGAGCCGCCGACGGCGCGAGCCACGGCGACGCGCTGCTGCTGACCGCCGGAGAGCTGGCTCGGCAGGTGCTTCGCGCGGTGCGACATGCCCACCTTCTCGAGCGCCGCCATCACGCGCTCCTTGCGCTCGGCCGACTTCATGCCGCGGTAGGTGAGCGGCAGCTCGACGTTCTCATACACCGTCAGGTCGCCGATCAGGTTGAACGACTGGAAGATGAAGCCGATCTCGCGATTGCGCACGCGCGCGCGCTCGGAAAGCGGCAGGTCGGCGACCGAGCGGCCGTTGAGCACGTAGCTGCCTTCGGTCGGCGTGTCGAGCAGGCCGAGGATCGACAGGAGCGTCGACTTGCCGCAGCCCGACGGGCCCGCGATCGAGATGTACTCGCCGCGCTGGATGTCGAGGTGGATGCCCGCGAGGGCGTGCGTCTCGACTTCGTCGGTGTAGAACACCTTGGTGACGCCTTCGAGCTGGATGAGTGACTGGCCCGTGTTGCTCATACTGTCTCGTCTCCTTAATAGACGGGTTGACTACTTCAATCTCACACGATCGAACGCGTCGTACTGACTCATATCCGAGAGGATGACGATGTCGCCGGGCTTCAACCCCTCGATGACTTCCACCTGATTCACGGACGTGCGGCCGAGCTTGACCGTGACCTTCACCGCTTCGCGGCCATCGGCCGTGAGCTTGAACATGCCGACGGTGCCGTTCTCCTGGCCGAACGACGGGCGCCCGACCTGGACGATGTTCGACAGACGCTCGATCGTGATCGTGCCGTCCACGCTGAGATCCGGACGCGCGCCCGGGGGCAGCGGGCCGTCGAGCGACACGTCCACGCCGACCGTGCCGCCCTGCGCGGCCGGGTCGATGCGCGTGACATGGCCCTTGACCTTGCCGTTGCGCGTGTCGATCTCCGCCTGCTGGCCGAACGCAAGATCCTTCGTCTGGGTTTCCGAGATGCGGAGCGTCGCTTTGAGCGAGGTCGGGTTGGCCACGCGCGCGAGCTGCGTGCCGGCGCCGACCTGCTGGCCCTCTTCGACCGGGACGACCTGGAGGATGCCCGACATGCCGGCGCGCACGTTCAGCTCGTCGGCCTGCTGCTGCACCAGCTCGTACTGCGCGCGCTGCTGCGCGACCGTCGCTTCCTGCGGCGCGATCTGCGAGGCCAGCGTGTCCATCGTGTTCTTGAGCTGGCTCTTCGCCACTTCGAAGCGCGTGCGCGCCTGCTCGAGCTGCGTGCGGTACTGCTTCAGCACGATGGTGCTGATCAGATTCTGCTTGGCGAGTTCTTCGTTCGCGTCGAGGTTGGCCTGCGCGTAGTTGAAGTCCTGCTCCGCGTTCTTGACGGCCGCTTCCTGGTTGATCTGGGTCTGCTTCAGCGTGGACTTGGCGTTCTCGAGTTGCGCGAGACCCGACTTCCAGGTCAACTCGGCCGTCCGGAGCTGCTGCTGGAGTTCGGGGCTGGCAAGACGGAGGATCACGCTGCCGGGATTCACCTGCGCGCCCGGGCGCAGCACGATCTTGTCGACGCGGCCCGAAGTCCGCGCCGGAATCCACCGAATGTCTTCAGGCACCAGCGTGCCCGCCCCTCGCACGTCTCTCACGAAATCTCCAACAGTCACAGTCCCTTTCCAGGGCTCGCTGTCGACCAGCGGTGCCGCCGGCTTCAGCCGCGTGACGTAAAACGTCGCGACTGCCACGAGCACCACGCCCACGACGCCGTAGGCGATTTGCCGCATTTTCTTGCGGCGGAGAATTGCGGGATCACGCTTGACGTCCATGGCCATACGCGTCTCTTATAAGGAAACTCCGTGCCAGGACGTCACTTTAGCCGCAACTCGTTGAAAACACTTACGTTGACTAACCCACGGGGTGAACAGAAGTTTCGCCCCCGGGTGCGCTTTCGGGATTGGTCAGTCCCGAATACGAGCAATTGGACGGACGAACGACCCCGGCGGTTTATCACTTTCGGCGACAATTCGGGTGCGGCATGACAACCCTCTCTGACCTCGGCTGGGACGACTCGTGGGCGGCGGCGTTCAAGGCGACCGCCCGTGAGGGCGAGACGCCCGCCCGCGTGGTTCTCGAGCACAACCACGTTTACCGAGTTTTTACACCCGGGCCGGACGGCCATCTCATCGAGACCCTCGCGGAACTGACCGGCAAGGCGAAATTCGACGCCGCAGGCCGGCACGAGATGCCCGCCGTCGGCGACTGGGTGGCGCTGCGCCCGACGACCGCCGAAGGCGCGCGGCCGCAGATCCGCGCCGTCCTGCCGCGCCGCAGCACCTTCTCGCGCAAAGCGCCGGGCCGCGAAACTGAAGAACAGATCGTCGCGGCCAACATCGACACGGTCTTCCTGGTCTCGGGCCTCGATCAGGACTTCAATCCCCGCCGGATCGAGCGGTACCTCGTCATGGCCCGCGCCTCAGGTGCCCAGCCGGTCATCGTCCTCAACAAGGCCGATCTCGCTGAGCACCTGGCCGATGACGTGGCGCTCGTGACGGCGTTGGCTTCGGAAGTGCCGATCCACGTCGTGACCGCCGTCGGCGACGCCCCGGATGTCAGCGCGCTGCGCGCGTATCTCGGGCAGGGCCAGACGGTCGCGTTGCTGGGCTCGTCCGGCGTGGGGAAGTCGTCGCTCATCAACGCGCTCGAAGGGCGCGAGCTGCTGAAGACGGCGGAGGTCCGCGAAGTCGACGGCCGCGGCCGTCACACGAGCGTGCATCGCCAGCTGGTGGTGCTCGAAAGAGGCGGCCTCGTCATCGACACCCCCGGCATGCGCGAACTGCAGCTGTGGGAAGAGGACGACCCGCTCGAGATGGCGTTTCCGGAGATCGACGCGCTCGCCGGCGTGTGCCGCTTCCGCGACTGCCAGCACGACAGCGAGCCCGGCTGCGCCGTGAAGGCGGCGGTCGCCGACGGCACGATCGACGCGACACGCTACGAGAGTTACCTGAAGCTCACGGCCGAGCGGAAGGAACTGGTTGCGAAGCAGGAAGTCCGTAGCCAGCTCGAGGAGAAGCGGCTGTCGAAGATCGGGAGCAAGGCGCTCAAAGCCCTGCAGAAGCAGCGCGGGCGTTAGCGACCGGGCGCGCGCCGCCGTTCGCCGGTACCGCAGGGCTAAAGCCCTGCGGCTACGTATGAATAGCGCAGGAGAAACGCCGTAGCCGGCGGGCTTCAGCCCGCCGGTTGAGTATCGACACGCCGTAGCCGGCGGGCTTTAGCCCGCCGGGGGAGATTCGATGACACAGGCATTGGAGGTCGCTGGCGCCGCCAAGTCGTTCGGCGAGACAAAAGCCCTGGCCGGCGCGTCGTTTGCCGTCCGCCAGGGCGAACTCGTTGGCCTGCTCGGACCGAACGGCGCCGGCAAGACGACGATGATCAAGGCGATCGCGGGCCGGGTGGAACTCGACGCCGGCTCGATCAGCCTCTTCGGCCGCGAGGTCAAACGGAAGGACAAACGGCCGGACCTCGGCGTCGTTCCCCAGGAACTGGCGGTCTACAAGCTGCTCACGGCGCGCGAGAACCTCGAGGCCTTCGGCGCGCTGTACGGCGTGAGCGGACCGGCCCTGAAGGAGCGCGTGAACTGGGCGCTCGAATGGTCGGGGCTGGCGGATCGTGCGAAGGAGCCGGTCAAGAAGTTCTCCGGCGGCATGCAACGGCGCCTCAACATCGCGTGCAGCCTGATTCACAAGCCCAGGATCCTGCTCCTCGACGAGCCGACGGTTGGCGTGGATCCGCAAAGTCGCGAGCGGATCTACGACATGCTCGCCGTGCTCAAGCGCGAAGGCGTGTCGGTGGTGCTGACGACGCACCACCTCGAAGAAGCCGAGCGGCGGTGCGAGCGCGTCGTCATCATCGATCACGGCCGGATCGTGGCTTCCGGAACGACGGCCGAACTCGTGACGCAGGCGCTCGGCGCGACGCGAGTGCTGGCGGTGCATCTGGCAGAGCCTCACGCGGAGAACGCGGAGCTCGCGGATGGATGGACATCCGACGAATCCCGATCGACGCTGCGCGTGACGGTGAAAGATCTGGTCGTCGACGTGCCGCGCCGGCTCGCGGAAGCCGCGGGGCTTGGCGCCGTCCGCGAAATGAACGTGACGGGCGCGAGTTTGCAGGACGTGTTCATTGCCCTGACGGGCCGGGAGCTCCGCGAATGATCGGACCACTGTTGAAGATCTTCGTGACGAACCTGCGGCGGGACCGCGTCGTGCAGGCGATGGCGTTCCTGCTGCCGGTGCTGTTCTTCTCGATCTTCGCGCTGGTGTTCGGGCAGCAGCGGGATCCGACCAGCAAGGTCAGCATCGCGCTGGTCGATGAGGACCAGACGGAGTACTCGCGGCGGCTGGCGAAGGCGTTGTCGGAAGAGGGCGCGCTGTCGGTCCGCACGCACGCGGAGAAAGACGGCACGGGGCCGCTGCTCACGCGCGAAACCGGAACGGCGCTGGTGAAAGACGGCATCGTGCCGGTGACCGTTGTGCTGCCGAAAGGACTGCAGTCGTCGCCGTCGTTTGGCGCGGACAACACCAACCGCGTGAAGGTGCAGATTCTGAGCGACCCGTCGGATCCGATCGCGCCCCAAATGGTGTTGGGCCTGCTGCAGAAGGTCGGCTTCACGGCCGCGCCCGACGTGATGGCGGATCAGGGCATGGCGATGTTCGAGAAGTACGGCGGCGGACTGACGGCGCAGCAGCGCGCGGCGGTCGACGACTGGAAGAAGGAGCTTGCGAGCCCCACGGCGTCGAGCACGACGCAGGACGTCGCGGAGGGCTTTGCGCTGCCGGCTGAGATCGTGAACGTCATGCAGGCCAACAGCTTCGGCGGCCCGTCAACGGTGTCGTTCTACGCCGCGGGCGTTGGCGTGATGTTCCTGCTGTTCTCCTGCTCGGGAGCCGGCGGTTCGCTGCTCGACGAGGAGGAATCCGGCACGCTCGGCCGCTTGCTCGGGTCCCGCGCGGGCATGAACGGAGTGCTCGCGGGCAAATTCGTCTTCATCGTGTTGCTCGCGATGACCCAGATGACCGTGATGTTCCTATGGGCCGCGCTCGCGTTCCAGCTGCCGCTCGCGTCCCATCTCGCGGGATTCGCGGTCATGACGTTCTTCACGGCCGCGGCCGCGGCGTCGTTCGGCCTCGTGCTCGCGACGATCTCGAGAAGCCGGGCGCAGCTGTCTGGCATTTCCACGATCCTGATTCTCACGATGTCCGCGCTCGGCGGCAGCATGTTCCCGCGGTTCTTCATGAGCGAGACGATGCAGAAGATCGGGCTCGTGACGTTCAACGCGTGGGCGCTCGACGGGTATATCAAGGTGTTCTGGCGTAACGCGGCGATGACGGAGCTGTGGCCGCAGGTGCTCGTGCTGAGCGCCTTGACGGTGGTCTTTCTGACGCTCGCGCGGTTCTTCGCCAGGCGCTGGGAAACGCTGTAATACTTACGGCATGATTCGGGCCCGGCTCGCGATGGTGGCGGCGCTGATCGCGGCGCCCATCGTCGCGGCCGCCGCGCCGCAGGCGTCACGGCCGAATGTCGTCGCCTCGACCTACGACGTCCGGCTCGAGGTGCTCGCCGACGGATCGCTCGATGTCGTGGAGTCGGTGGCGCTCGTCGTTGGCGCCAAGTCCATCACCTGGTTCGAGCGCAGTGTGCCGGACCGCCGCACCGACGGCCTGACGAACGTCACGGCGCTGATGGATGGGCAATCCGTGCCCGTCGCCATCGACCGCCGGAATGGTCTGAAGGTCCGCTGGGAATTCAGCCCGACCGCCAACACGACGCATAACTTCGAAATCCGATACCGCGCGGTGCACGTGCTGGCGCGCGAGATCGACGGTCCGCGGCTGCTTTGGACCGCCTTGCCGCGCCGCCACACCTATCCGATCGAGTCCGCGGAGATCTCGGTCTTCGCGCCGGCCGGCAGCATCGCGACGTATGTCGGCGCGAGCGGCGGCGACGTGGCGCCCGTCACGCCGGAGCGGCAGGGCGTCGTCATTGTCGGCAACGCCCTCAAATCCGATCGGGCGATCACCGTCGACATCAGCTTCGCGCCCAATTCGATCGCGCCGGTCGAACCGCAGTGGTTCGTCGATCAGCAGCGCCAGAGGGAAATGATGCCGGCGTGGTTCGCCGGCGCGGCCGCGTTGCTGGTGGTCGGCATCGGGATCCTGGTCATGTTGTTTGCGCGGCTGCCGAAGCCGTCAACCGCCGATGCGTTCGCCGTCCCGGCCTCCGAGGGCTCGGTGCCGCCGGCGCTGGTGACGCTGCTCATGAGCCGTGGCCAGTCGAACTCCTGGTTGGCGCTGCAGTCGGCGTTCTTTCGAATGGTCCGCGATGGCCGTCTCGTGGTGGAGAAGCGTGGCGAGCGGCGCTGGTTCAAGATGCCCGGGTTCTCCGTGAGGCTTGGTGACGCGAGCGGCGCCGTGGCCGCGCATGAAGAGTGGATCCTCGGGACCGTGCGGAGCCAGGGCGGGGCGACCGACCTCCGGCGGCTGACGACAGGGTTCTCGCGGCGGCAGCGCGCGTTTCTGAAGCAGCTCACGGCGGAAGCGACGGACCGCGGGTGGATCGACCCCGAGCGGCAGCGCGCGCGCAGGGGCTTGCTCGCCACCGGATTCGTGCTGATGGCTGCCGGCCTCGCGGGCGCCGGCGCGGTGCTGCTCCTGGCCGAGCGCCTCGGGCCCGCCCCGATCGCGATTCCCGGCGTCGTCTTCTTCACCGGCGTGATCTACATCGTCGTCTCGAGCGCGATGTCGCTGCTGTCCGAGGCCGGGCTCCGTGAGGCGCTCCGGTGGCAGGCCAAAGTCGTCGAGCTCAAGGACATCGTGAAGAACGGCGTGAGCGGGCAGTCGCCGAAAGACTTCGAGCGATGGTTCCCGCTGGCGATCGGCGCGGGGATCGGCGCGAAGTGGCTGAAGGCATTCGAGGCGCAACTGATTCAGAACGGCGCCGACATCGCGTGGCTCAGCGCGATGGGCTCGCCGGCGGATGCGGCGGCGTCGCTGGGCATGATGGTGGCGATCTCGGGCGCGTCGCATTCGGGTGGCGGCGCCGGGGGCGGGGGCGGCGCGGGCGGCGGCTCGAGCGGTGCCGGTTAACCGTCACGGATGACGCGGCAGCGTTTGGTATACTGCGTCAGTTTTCGTGTCGCCGGAGCGTGCTGATTGACAGGTTACCTGCCCGTCGCAGTTTTTCTGGTCCTGATCCTGGGATTCGCCGGCGTTTCATTGCTGGGCGCCTGGGCCGTTCGGCCGACGCGACGCGTGAATTCCAAACGAGACAACTACGAATGCGGCGCCGAGCCGGTGGGCACGGCGTGGGTGCAGTTCCCGGTCGCGTTCTACCTGGTCGCGCTCCTGTTTCTGGTCTTCGACACCCTCGCGGTGTTCCTGTTTCCGTGGGCGCTGACGATTCGCACGCTGGGCACGGGCGGCCTCGCCGCGATGCTCGGGTTTGTCGCCATCCTCGGGTTGGCGTGGCTGTACGCGTATCGCGAGGGCCTGCTGGAATGGAAGTAACCGCTTGGACGTAAAACTCTGGAAGAGCATCAAAGATCTCCAGGACTACGACGAGTTCCGCCAGCGACGGCCCGCGGCGGGCGATCAGTTCTCGTCGGGATTCGAAGCGGTGACCGACGGCATCCACGCGTTTCCCGGCGGGTTCGTCGTCACGACCGTGGCCGACAATTTCCTCAATTGGGCGCGCAAGTCATCGGTGTGGCCGGTGACGTTCGGGCTGGCATGCTGCGCCATCGAGATGATGGCGACGTTCGCGTCGCGGTTTGACGTCGAACGGCTCGGCATGGTCCCGTGGGCCTCGCCGCGCCACTCGGATCTGATGATCGTGTCGGGCACGGTGACGATCAAGATGGCGCCGATGCTCGAGCGCATCTACAACCAGATGCCGGACCCGAAGTGGGCCGTGTCGATGGGGTCGTGCTCGAATTCCGGCGGGCCGTTCCGCCACGGGTACCACGTGGTGAAGGGCGTCGATCGGATCATCCCGGTGGATGTGTACGTGCCCGGCTGCCCGCCGCCGCCCGAGTCGCTCCTGAACGGGTTGCTCCTGCTGCAGGATCAGATCGCGCATTTCCACAAGACCGGCAAGCGCCGCGAAGCGAACGAGAAGGTGGACTGACGTGACCTACGATCGCGCGCGGCAGCTTCTCTCGACGATCAACGGCGTCACGGTGGCCGACGGCGGCCCGCCGCTCACTGTGAACATCGCGCCGGAACAGTTCGCCGCCGTCGCGGCGTTCGTGAAAGAGACCATCGGCTGCGAGTTCTTCTCGTTTCTCTCGGCGATCGACTGGAAGGCCGACGGCCTCGAAGTCGTCGCCTGGGTGGACAACCTCGACTCGAACATGTCGCTCGTGCTGCGGTCGAAGCTGGGGCCCGAAGGGAAGTCGTGTCCGTCGCTCGTCGGCGTCTACAAGGGCGCGAACTGGATGGAGCGCGAGTGCTACGAGATGTTCGGCATTCACTTCGACGGCCATCCCGATCTCCGTCGCCTCCTCCTGCCCGAAGACTGGGAAGGGTATCCGTTGTTGAAATCGTACGCGGTCGACACGCCGCATCCGCCGTACCGGTAAAGGACTCGAGACGACATGACTGAGTTTCGAGAACTCGACTACACCGGCAGCGAGCGGCTGACCATGAACATGGGGCCGCAACACCCGTCGGCCCATGGTGTCTTCCGCGCCATCCTCACGCTCGAAGGCGAGCAGGTCGTCGCGGTGGACGCGGTCATCGGCTACTTGCACCGGTGCCACGAGAAGTTGGCGGAGACGCTGGCGTACGTGCAGTACCCGTCGATCGCGTCGAAGACCGACTATGTGGCCGCGATGACGAGCGAACTCGCCTATGTAATGGCGGCGGAGCAGATCGGCAAGTTCGAAGTGCCGAAGCGCGCGCAGTACCTGCGGGTGCTCGCTGCGGAGCTGCAGCGGATCGCCTCGCACTGTCTGTGGCTGGGCACGTGGTGCATGGACATGGGCGGCGCGCTCGGCGGCGGCGCGACGATCTTTCTCTACTGCATCCGCGAGCGCGAATTGGTCCTCGACCTGTTCGAGATGCTGGTCGGCGCGCGCCTGCTCTACGGCTTCCATCAGGTCGGCGGCGTGCGCTACGACGTGCCGGCGAACTACGACCGGAAGGTCCGCGAGACGATCGACCTGATCGAACAGCGCATCGGCGAGTACGAGCAGATGCTCGACGACAACGCGTTCTTCAACATGCGCACGAAGGGCGTCGGCGTGATTTCGAAGGCGCTCGCGCAGGAGGTCGGCGTGGCCGGCCCGCTGCTGCGCGCCTCGGGCGTGAACTTCGACCTGCGCAAGAACGCGCCGTATTCGTCGTACGAAGACTTCCAGTTCAATGTCCCGGTCGATCCGGTCGGGGACTGCCAGGCTCGGTACCGCGTGCGGATGATCGAGTTCCGCGAGTCGATCAAGATCGTGCGCCAGGTCCTCGACGGTCTGCCCGAGGGGCCGATCTCGTCGCGGCCGGGCGTGAAGTCGCTCGCGCAGGTGAAAGTGCCGAAGGGCGAGGCCTACGCGCGCGTCGAAGGGCCGCGCGGGGAAGTCGGGTGCTACCTGGTGGCGGACGGATCGAACAAGCCCTACCGGATGAAGTGGCGCGGCGCGTCGTTCTCGAACCTGGCCGTGCTGCCGCACATCCTGCCCGGCGTGAGCGTGGCCGACGTCGTGGCGATCATGGGCTCGGTCGATCCGGTCTTCGGAGAGGTGGACCGGTGATGGCCGGCCTGTCGCCGCTCGTCCAGACCGTGATCGTGAGCGTGGGCATCTTCGCCGTGCTCATCGGCCTGCTGGCGTACGTCACGTTGCTCGAGCGCAAGTTCGCGGCGCGGATGCAGTCGCGCATCGGCCCGTATCGCGTCGGCTATCACGGCATCCTCCAGCCGATCGCCGACGGCGTCAAGCTGATGCTGAAGGAAGACATCATCCCGGACGACGCGGATCGTCCGGTGTTTCGCCTGGCGCCGGTGGTCTTCATGGTGCCGTGTCTGCTGATCTTCGCCGTGATCCCGTTCGCGCCAGGGTTGGGCGTGGCGGACCTCAACATCGGCATCCTGTTCTTCCTCGCCGTGTCGTCGATGGAGATCGTCGGCCTGTTCATGGCCGGGTGGGGATCGAACAACAAATACGCGCTGCTCTCGGCCATGCGC
>SCUN01000176.1 GCA_004297655.1 Acidobacteriota bacterium
GGCAGGTGAACCTGCTGCCGGTCGTGCCGCTGCTCCTGTTCTTCCTCCTGCTCGATGCCGGCTATCTCGTGCTCTTCACGGCCGCGTGCGGGCAGACCCTCGGCAAGATGGCCGCGGGCATCCGCGTCGTCGGCACGTCGGCGAGCGCCGTGATCAACGACCGCATCACGCTCAGCCAGGCGGTGATGCGATCGCTCGGCGCCATTGTCTCGATGGTGCCGCTCGGCGCCGGCTTCTGGTTCGGCCTGGTCGGCGATCGCCGCGCGATCCACGATCGCCTCGCGCACACGCGCGTCGTCTCTGCGTGAGGCGATGACGCGGTTTGCCGTGCTCGTCGCCACCGTCGGCGGCCTGGGCTACGCCCCGATCGCACCCGGCACGTTCGGCTCGGCCGCCGGCGTCCTCATCTACTGGTTCACGCGCACGTGGCCGATGTCCTGGCAGTTGGGCCTCATTGCGGCGGTGACCGTGCTGGGCACGTGGGCCGCGACGCGCGCGGCTGCGCACTTCGGTAAAGACGATCCCGGTCCGGTCGTCGTCGACGAAGTGGCCGGGCAATTGGTGACGCTCGCGTTCACCGGCGCCGGACTGCGCGCGACGATCCTGGCCTTCTTCGTGTTTCGTGTCCTCGACATCATCAAGCCGTACCCGGCGGATCGCTTCGAGCGGCTGCACGGGGGCACCGGCATCATGGCCGACGATCTGATGGCCGGCGTGTATGGCTGCGTCATCGTGCATCTGGCGATGCGGTTCGTGCCCGGGATCGCGTGATGCGTCCGCTCGTCTCCGCGGAGATCATCGCCGTCGGCACCGAGATGCTCACGCCGTTTCGGATCGACACGAACTCGCTCTTTCTGAGCGCGCGGCTCAACGAGATCGGCATCGAAGTCCTGCGCAAGTCGATCGTCGGCGACCGCATGGACGACCTCGTGACGACGGTGGCCAATGCGTGCTTCCGATCGGATGTCGTCATCATCACGGGCGGGCTCGGCCCGACGGCCGACGACCTCACGCGTGAGGCGGTCGCGGCGGCGCTCAATCTGCGGCTGCGCGAAGATCCCGAGATTCTCGAGGGGCTCAAGAAGCGATTTGCGAAGCGCGCAAGCGGCGCCATGCCCGAGAACAACCGGCGGCAGGCGCAGGTGCTCGATGGCGCGGTCGTGCTCGCGAATCCCAACGGCTCAGCGCCCGGCCTCTGGATCGATCGCGGCGAGAAGGCCGTGATCCTGTTGCCCGGGCCGCCTCGGGAAATGGAGCCGATGTTCGAAACGCACGTCGGGCCGAAGCTCGCGCGGCGCACGGGCGCGCGCCGGCTGCAGCGGCGGGTGATCAAGATCGCCGGTCAGGCCGAATCGCTGATCGACGAAATCGCATCGCCGATCTACGTGCCGTTTCTCAAGGCGGCGGTGCCCATCGAGACGACGGTGCTCGCGCATCCCGGACAAGTGGAACTGCATCTCTCAGCAGCCGGGGACGATCAGAAGGCGATTGCCGCGGCGCTCGCCGCGGCCGTGGAATCGCTGACCAGCGCGATCGGCGAGAGCGTGTTCAGCACGGACGGACGTTCGATCGAATCGGTTGTCGGCGATGCGCTCAAGGCGCGCGCCCTCACGATCGGCGTCGCGGAGTCGTGCACCGGCGGGCTCGTCGCCGGCCGGCTGACCGACGTGCCGGGCAGCTCGGCCTACGTGCGCGGCGGCGTGATGGCGTACAGCAACGGCGTGAAGTCAGGCACGCTGGGCGTGCCGGCCGAGTTGATCGCGCAGCACGGCGCGGTGAGCGAACCGGTCGCGCTCGCGATGGCGGAAGGCGTGAGGCGCACGCTCGGCGCCGATGTTGGCGTCGCGGTCACCGGCATCGCGGGTCCCGACGGCGGAACGCCGGAGAAACCGGTGGGCACGGTCTGGTTCGCCGTCGCCGGGCCGGAGGGCGACACCGAGACCTACAAGCGCGTGGTCCCGGGCGATCGTCAGGTCGTTCGGGCCTGGGCCGTCATGGTCGCCCTCGACCTCGTTCGTCGCGCGCTGCGTTAAATCCTCACAAACACTAAAATGTTCGCCATGCGTGACCGAGCCGCGCAAGCGGCGCATCGGGCGGCCGTCCTCGGCGCCGGGAGTTGGGGCACGGCGCTCGCCATCCATTTGAGCGGCGTCGGCCACGACGTGGTCCTCTGGGGCCGCGACCGGGAGCTGATCGACGAGATGGCCGCGCGCCGGGCCAATCCGACATACCTGCCGGATCTGAACTTCCCGGAACTTCTGACGGTTTCGGCGGACATGGCCGCGGCGCTCGACCACGTCCGGTATCTCGTCATCGCCGTGCCGTCGCACGGGCTTCGCGCCGTGATGCAGCAGGCCGCGCCGTTGCTGCCGCCGGGCGCGATCCTCGTGAGCGCGACGAAGGGCCTCGAAGCCTCGTCGCTCGAGCGGATGTCGCAGGTCATGATCGACGTGACCGGAGGACGGCATCCGGTGGTCGTCCTGTCCGGACCGAGTTTCGCCGCGGAAGTCGGGCGCGGTCTGCCCACGGCGCTGGTCGCGGCCTCCGTCGACGCGGACGCCGTGAAGTCCGTGCAGGACGAGTTCCGCGGTCACGCCTTCCGGCTGTACGGCTCGGATGACGTCGTGGGCGTCGAGATCGGCGCGGCGTTGAAGAACGTCATCGCGATCGCCGCCGGCATCGTGCAGTCGATGGGTCTCGGGCACAACGCGATGAGCGCGCTCATCACGCGCGGCCTCGCGGAGATCTCGCGCCTCGCGTTCGCGATGGGCGGGCGGCGCGAGACGTTGAGCGGCCTCAGCGGCCTCGGCGACCTCGTGCTCACGTGCACCGGCGAGCTCAGCCGGAATCGCAAAGTCGGCATCGAACTGGGACGCGGCCGCTCGCTCGACGAGATCCTCTCGGGCATGAAGATGGTGGCCGAAGGCGTGCGCACGACGTCGGTCGCGCTGCAGCTGGCCGTGCGCCACGGCATCGAGCTGCCGATCGCGGCGCAGATGCAGGACGTCTTCGACGGGCGGAAGGCGCCGCGCGTCGCCGCCGCGGAGTTGATGGGCCGGCCGCAGAGAAACGAGCACTAGGTGTCGTCATTCTTTTCGAAGGTCCGCGACGGGCTCGCGAAGACAGCGGCTCGGATTCGCGAAGTGGTCACGGACCGTCCCGTGTCCAATGTCCAACGTCCAGCGTCCGGGCACGTTGGACGTGGCACGTTGGACGACGGACGGTCGTCGCTCTCCGCCTCCGACATCGAAGAGGCTCTCGTCAGCGCTGATGTCGGTCTGGCCGCTACGGAGAGAATCCTCGGCGCGGTAAAGCAGTCGCGCGCCGATGGCACGCTGCAAGAGAAGGTGGCCGCCGAGATCAAGCGGGTGTTCGACGACGTGTCGCCGAAGCCCGCGACGGGCGACGAGGGGCCTCGCGTCATCCTGATCGTCGGCGTCAACGGCACCGGGAAGACGACGAGTGTCGGCAAGCTGGCGAACCTGTTCAAGTCCCAGGGCCGTTCGGTGCTCGTGTGCGCCGCCGACACGTTTCGTGCGGCGGCGGTCGAGCAGTTGGCGATCTGGGCGGAGCGCGCCGGCGTCGAGGTGATTCGCGCGCAACACGGCGCCGACCCGGCCTCGGTCGTGCACGACGCCGCGGCGGCCGCGACGGCGCGGCACAAGGACATCCTGCTCATCGACACGGCCGGCCGCTTGCACACGCGCGCCAACCTGATGGCCGAGCTCGACAAGATCCGGCGCGTGGTCAGCCGCGAGATCCCCGGCGCGCCGCACGAGGTGCTGCTCGTGCTCGACGCCACCGTCGGACAAAACGGCCTCGTGCAGGCCCGGGAGTTCATGGCAGCGGGCGGTGTGAACGGGTTGATCCTCACCAAGCTCGATGGCACCGCCAAGGGCGGCGTCGCCGTGGCGATCGCGCACGAGCTGAAGTTGCCGATCCGGTTCATCGGCGTGGGCGAGGGCGTGGACGACCTCGTGCCCTTCGACGCCGACGACTATGTCAATGCGCTGTTCGCAAGTCAGTGGACCTGACTTGTGACGTGTGACCTGTGACCTGTGACTTGACCACGGATCGTGCTTACATCCGTCGGGCCCTGTTTCTCGCGGAGCGCGGGCGCGGCACGACGGCGCCGAATCCGATCGTCGGCGCCGTGGTCGTGTCCGACGAGGACGTCGTCGTCGGACAGGGCGCGCATCGGGTCGCCGGCGGACCGCACGCCGAGATCGTGGCGCTCGACGCGGCCGGCGGCCTCGCGCGCGGCGCGACGCTCTATTGCACGCTCGAACCCTGCAGCCACACCGGACGCACGGGCCCGTGCTGCGAACGCGTCGCGGCGGCCGGCATCAAACGCGTCGTCATCGCCAGCCGCGATCCGAACCCGCAAGTCAACGGACGCGGCATCGCGTATCTCAGAGACCACGGCGTCGCGGTGGAACTGGCGTCGGACGACGACGCGCGTGCGGAAGCCGAGCAGAATGCCGCGTTCTTCACCTGGGTGACGACGCGGCGGCCGCACGTCATTCTCAAGGTTGCGGTGTCGAGAGACGGGTTCGCCGGCTGCGCGGATCGTCACCCAGG
>SCUN01000177.1 GCA_004297655.1 Acidobacteriota bacterium
GGAAGCGGATGCGCATCTCGCGCTCGTACGGCTCGACGTGGATGTCGCTCGCGCCGCGCTGAATCGCCGAGAGCATCAGCGCGTTGACGAGGCGCACGATCGGCGCCTCCCCGCTTTCCTTTTCGAGCGCGGCCGCGTCGATCTCGTCCTGATCGGCGAGGACCTGCAGTTCGTCCGCCGAGGCGCCGGGCAGATCCTCCAGCGCCTTCGCCATCAGGTCGGCGGTCGACTTGCCGTTGACGTGCGTCGCCTTCGCGAAGTACTTGGCGATGGCTTCGCGGACGGCGGTTTCCGTGGCGACAACGGGTTCGACGTGCAAACCCGAGAGGAACTTGATCTCGTCCATGGCAAAGACGTTGGTGGGATCCGTCATCGCCAGGGTCATCGAGGTCCCGTTGCGCGCCACAGGAATGACCTGGTATTTCGCCGCCGTCTCAGCCGGGATCAATCGAACGACTGTGGGGTCGAGATCGAACTGGCCAAGCGAGATGGCCGGCACGCCGTACTGCCGGCTCAAAATGGTGGTGATGTCTTCGTCTTGTACGAAACCGAGCTGGACGAGCGCCGACCCGAGCCGGCCGCCCTTGGCGCGCTGATGCGTCAGCGCTTCCTGGAGCTGCGCCGGGCTGATGCGCCGTTCACGAACGAGCAACTCGCCAAGACGTACTGCCATAACCTCGTTTCCGCGGACGCGGTTGGTCGGCGTAGCCGGCGGGCTTCAGCCCGCCGGTGCGTCCGCAGGGCTAAAGCCCTGCGGCTACGTACGAGGCGCTGTGGGTTGACTAGAATCCGGCGCGGAGTGCCACGCCGTACGCTCGCTCGCGACGGTTTTCGCTGTACGTATAGTGGGCGTCGAGCCAACTGCTCGCGCTGAGCTGCAGACTGCCTCCCGCGGAATACGCCGGACGATTCAGATCGTCTTCGAGATTCCAGCGCACTCCGCCGCGTGCCATGACTCGCTTCGACACGCGGGTCTCCCCACCAATAGCGATCCCTCGACGCGGGCCGTCCCACAGACCGACCGTGTCCAGGTCGAGGTCTAGAGCAAGAGTCACGCCATCTTTGGGCAGCACGGCCACGCCGGCCCGAACCTCGCGCGGCACCTTGATCGCAATTCCTGCCGCATTTGTAAACTCGGGCTGACGCAGATTCTTCAATGTGAGGCCGACGCGCACCTTCTGGAAGTTCGCCATCGCGCCCAGATCGAGATCGAACTCATTGGAGGAATGCGCTCCCGCGTCCTCGACCGTGCCATGGACCAACTTGAGGTTCGCACCCACCACGAAGTCCTCAACCACGGTCTGAAGGACATTCACCCCGAACGTGGAACTCGTGAACCGGGAACCCTGGAACGTGGCCGACTGCCGAAGGTAGCTGAGGCCAAGAGGCCACGATCCCAGCCCCCCAAAGACCGAACTCCGATTACCGTTTTGAAATCTGGTCCAGTCGATCACCGCTCCGACCGGCCCCCCGGTCGCGAGCCCCGCCGGGTTCCAAAACGGAGCCGACGCGTCGTCAGCCACAGCCACGAATGCCCCCGCCATCCCCTGGGCCCGGCTGCCCACCGCCTCCAGCGGGAGTTGGGCGGATGCCAAACCAGGGGTCAGAAGGAGCAAAACGGCCGCAAAACCTGCCGAAACGCGCATTACGGCAGCTTAGCAGGGCTTCACAGGAACCCGGGACCCCTTATTCCTCGTAAATGTCCGCGACGGTACAATGAAGCGTTTGCGTCCCGTCTCGGGACGCTGCTATTGGAGACTCCCATGACTGAAGCTGTCGCCGCCGAGACCGCTCCCGCACTCGGGCTCTTTGCCCGCGTGATCGGGATCATCACGTCCCCGAAGGCCACCTTCGAGGCGATCGTCCGCTCTCCGAAAGTCATCGGGGTCCTCGCGCTCGTGGCCTTCCTGGCGGGCGCGCCGCAGAGCGCGATCAACCTCACCGAAAAGGGCCGTCAGGCGGCGGTGGACTTCAACGTCCAGCAGATGGAGAAGTTCGGCGTGACCGTGACCGACCAGATGTACGACTCGATCGTGGCCCGCCAGAAGTACGCGGTCTACACCGCGTTTGTCGGCACGTTCATCGGCATGCCGATCTTCCTGCTCCTCGTGGCGGGCATCTTCTGGGTGGTGTTCAACGCCATCATGGGCGGAACCGCCGAGTTCAAACAGGTCATGGCGGTCGTCGCTCACTCGATGGTGATCTCGGGGATCGGCGCCATCTTCACCGGCATCATCAACTTCGCCCGCGGCTCGATCACCACGAGCGTCGCCAACCTCGGCACGTTGTTGCCGATGCTGCCCGAGAAGAGCTTCGCCGCCAACATCGCCGGCGCAATCGACGTCTTCAGCATCTGGTGGGTGCTCGTGCTCTCGATCGGTTTGGGCGTGCTCTACAAGCGCAAGACGTCTGGCGTGGCCACGGGCCTCTTCACCGTGTACGCCGTCATCGCCATCTGTATGTCGTACTTCTTCAGCAAAGGGTAGTGAGTCGCATGAATCGTAAGAAGCTCCTGATCGGCGTCGGCGTGGTCGTGATCCTCGGCGCAATCGCGTACGCGAACATCGCGTTCAAGAAAGAAACCGGCGTCGAAGTCACCGTCGAGAAGATCGAGAAGCGCGATCTCCAGGCGCTCGTCTCGGCCAGCGGCAAGATCCAGCCGAAGCGCTCGGTGAATGTCAGCGCCGAGACGATGGGCAAGGTCGTCGATCTCAAGGTGAACGAGGGCGACACGGTCGCGCAGGGCCAGTTCCTCATGCAGATCGACCCGCGCAATCTGCAGACGGCGGTCAACAGCCGCACGGCCAGCCTGGCGGCCAACCGCTCCGCGCTCGAGGAAACCAAGAAGTCGCTCGAGAATGCGCAGCTCTCACTCAAGACCGCGCAGGACAACCTGCGCCGGCAGACCGATCTCTTCAAGGCCGGCATCGGCACGAAGGAAGTCTACGAGCGCGCGCAGGACGACGTGAAGGCGCGCGAAGGCGATATCGCGCGGATCCAGCAGTCGATCACGACGCAGCAAACTCGGCTCAAGCAGGACGAAGCCAACCTCGAGAGCGCCGAGTACGACCTCAATAAGGTGCGCCTCGTCTCCCCCATCGCCGGCATCGTCACCAAGCGCAACATCGAAGAAGGCGAGACGGTGGTGACCGGCACGATGAACAACGCGGGCACGGTGCTGCTCATCATCGCGGACATGTCGGTGATCGAGGCGGAAGTCGAGGTCGATGAGACCGACATCCCGAACGTCGCCGTGGGCCAGATCGCGTCGATCAAGATCGATGCGTTCCCCGACAAGAAATTCGCGGCGAAGGTCACCGAGGTCGGCAACAGCCCGATCACGGTCGCCGGCCAGGCGACGCGCGCGACCAACTTCAAGGTCACGGTGCAGATCGAAGGCCTCGTGCCGGACGTGCGTCCGGGCTTCACCTGCACGGCCGAGATCACGACCGCGACGCGCCAGAAGGTCGTCTCCGTGCCGATTCAGGCCACGACCGTTCGCGAAATGGTCGTCGACGCCAACGGCCAGATGGTGCGCGAGCCGATCGACCCGAAGGAAGCCAGCCGTCCGCGCCGCCCGACGACGACGGCCGAGCTCAAGCCCGGTCAGGAGCGCAAAGAGCTCGAGGGCGTGTTCGTCGTGAAAGACGGCCGCGCGGTGTTCACGCCGCTCAAGGTCGGCATCGCCGGCGACAAATTCTTCGAAGTCCTCGACGGTCTGAAAGAGGGCGACGAGGTCATCACCGGGCCGTTCGCGTCGGTGCGCGCGATGAAGGACGGCGACCAGGTCAAGATCTCGACCTCATCGGCCGCCTCGACCACCAAGAAGTAGCGATGCAGCGGTTCCTGGAATCGGCGTCGATCGCGGTCTCAGCGATCTGGGCGAACAAGCTTCGCTCGCTGCTGACCGTGCTCGGCAACATCGTCGCGGTGACGTCGATCATCGCGGTGGTGTCGCTCGTCCAGGGACTCAACGCGAGCGTGTCCGGCGCGATCACGTCGCAGGTCGGCGCGGATCAATTCTCCGTCATCCGTTTCCCGCCGACCTTCTCCGACGAAGAGCAACAGAAGGTGCAGAGCAATCCGCGCGTGACGCTCGACGACGCGGAGGCGATTCGGCGGATCGCGAAGTCGAACGAGCACATCGGCCTCGTGGTGGCGCGCGCCCAGGGCGGCGCGGAGGTCAAGTCGCGTAACGAGAAACTCGACTCGCTCAACATCCGCGGCTTCAGCAAAGAGTGGAACATGCTGCCCGACACGAACATCGCGATGGGCCGCTCCATTCTGGCCAGCGAGTTCGACGCGAAGCGCCCGGTGACGGTCCTCGGCTGGGACGCGGCCGACCGCCTCTTCGGCGCGCTCGATCCGATCGACAAGTTCGTGCAGATCAACGGCGTGCCGTTCCGCGTCGTGGGCGTCACGGCCAAGCAAGGGTCGTTTTTCGGCCAGTCGCAGGACGAATTCGCGGTGATCCCGCTCGGCGTGTACCAGCGCATGTTCAACTGGCGCCAGTCGCTCACCCTGATCGTCCGGCCGACCGACCCGAGCCTCGTCCCCGCGGCGAAAGATGACGCGACGATGGCGCTGAGGATTCAGCGGCGGCTGCGGCCGAGCCAGCGCGACAACTTCGGCATCATCTCGTCCGACACGTTCCTGGCGCTCTACAACCAGGCGACGTCGGGGATCTTCGCGATCCTGATCGGCGTCGTCGGCCTGTCGCTCGTCGTCGGCGGCATCGTGATCATGAACATCATGCTGATGGTCGTGAGCGAGCGCACGCGCGAGATCGGGCTGCGCAAGGCGCTCGGCGCGCGGCGCAAGGACATCCTCTGGCAGATCCTCACCGAGTCGATCACGCTCTCGACCTTCGGCGGCGTGATCGGCACGGCGATGGGGTTTGCGGTCGCGTATCTGATCAGCAAGCTGAGCCCGCTGCCGGCGATCGTCGAGCCGTGGGCCGTGGTCCTCGGCATCGGCATGACCGCGGTGGTCGGGTTGTTCTTCGGGATGTATCCCGCCATGCAGGCGGCCAAGCTCGATCCGATCGAAGCCCTTCGGCGGGAGTAGAGGGACACCAGATGCGCGGCGGCCTGTTTTCAGAGATCTTCCGGATGTCGTGGGAGACCGTGCGCGGCAACAAGATGCGCTCGGCGCTGACGATCCTCGGCATCGTGATCGGCATCACGTCGCTGGTCGGCATGATTTCGCTCATCCGCGGGTTCGACGAGTCGTTCAAGGACTCGATCCGATCGATCGGTCCGGACACCGTGTTCATCTCCAAGTTCTCCGGCATCAGCATGATGTCCGGCGCGTCGCGGGACACCTTGATGAAGCGGCCGAACATGACGCCGGAAGATGCCGAGGCCATCGAGCGCGAAGCGCCCTCGGTCGGCGTCGTTGACGTCATCCTCGGCCAGGGCAGCAATCAGGAGCGGCTGTATTTCAAGAGCGAACGGACCAAGCCGCTGAATATCATCGGCACGACCGAGCGGTACCTCCGGTTGGCGAGCCTGGACGTCGCGGCGGGGCGCTACATCACCGCCGCGGAGAACGAGCACCGGCGGCCGGTCGTGGTGCTCGGCCAGACGCCGTACATCGCGCTCTTCCCCAATACCGATCCGATCGGCAAGACGGTGCGCATCGGGCTGGCCGAGTTCGAAGTGATCGGCGTGCTCGGGCCGCGGCCCGCGCCGGCGATCGGCAGCGGCGCCGACGACTTCGCGATCGTGCCCGAGAAGACCTACCAGAAGGTGTTTGGACTGCGGGCGGTGAACTTCGGCCGCGGCGAGTTCCGGCCGATCATGATCGGCGCGGCGCCGCGCGAAGGCGCGACGCGCGAGCAGTTGATGAAGGACATCGAGAACGTCATGCGCGTGCGCCACGGCCTGCGCCTCGACGAGCCGAACGACTTCGACATCATCACGCAGGACGCGATCATGTCGCTGTGGAATCAGATCAGCTCGGCGGCGTTTCTCGCGCTCGTGGTGCTCTCGTCGATCGCGCTGATGGTCGGCGGCATCGGCGTCATGAGCATCATGACCATTTCGGTGACCGAACGGACGCGCGAGATCGGCGTGCGCAAGGCGCTCGGCGCGCGGCGGGTCGAGGTGCTGTGGCAGTTCCTGTTCGAGGCGGCGTTTCTCACCTCGCTCGGCGGGCTGATCGGCATCTTCTTCGGCACGTCGATCGGCTACATCGTCCACTGGCTCACGAAGTTCCCGATCTCGCTGCCGTGGTGGTCGTTTGCCATCGGCATCGGCTTCTCGGCCGGGGTCGGCATCTTCTTCGGCATGGTCCCCGCCATCCGCGCCTCGCGCCTGGACCCCATCGAAGCGCTTCGC
>SCUN01000178.1 GCA_004297655.1 Acidobacteriota bacterium
CCATTGACCACTGACCATTTGTCTTCGATCGGTGTCTAAGCTGTTCGGAGGAACCATGAAGCGCATCGTTCTTACGCTGGCTCTCGGCCTCGCCGTTTCGCCCGCGCTCGTCTTCGCCCAGTCCCAGATGCCCATTCGTGTGGGCGGCAACGTCAAAGCCCCAGACCGGATCAAATATGTGGCGCCGAAGTACCCGGAGATCGCCGCGTCGGCCCAGGTCCAG
Organism: Acidobacteriota bacterium; assembly: GCA_004297655.1. GTDB lineage: Bacteria > Acidobacteriota > Vicinamibacteria > Vicinamibacterales > SCN-69-37 > SCUN01. Next base: position 224 of record SCUN01000178.1, read on the forward strand.
GGCATCGTGATTCTCGAAGCGGTCGTGGGTCCCGACGGCAGCGTTACGGACGCCAAGGTGCTCAAGTCGGTTGCGCTCCTCGACCAGGCCGCGGTTGACGCGGTCCGGGAGTGGAAGTACGAACCGACCTTGCTCAACGGCGTGCCCGTGCCCGTGATCATGACGGTCACCGTCAACTTCTCGCTCGCCGGCGGCACGTCAGCCGGCGCCACGATGACGCCCGCGCAGGGCGCCGCGATGACGGCGATGTCGAACAATCCGCCGCCGACATGGAACGGCAAGACCGCGATCCGCATCGGCGGCGACATCAAGGCGCCCGAGCGCGTCAAGTACGTCCCGCCCGTGTATCCGGATGACGCCCAGCAAGCGAAAGTGCAGGGCATCGTGATCCTCGAATGCATCATCGACGAGGACGGCAACATCGCGCAGGCCAAGATCCTCAAGGGCGTGCCGCTCCTCGACCAGGCCGCGCTCGACGCGGTCCTGCTGTGGAAGTACACGCCGACGCTCCTGAACGGCGTCGCCATGCCCGTCGTGATGACCGTGACGGTGAACTTCACGCTGACCACTCGGTAAATGGTCAATGGTCAGTGGCCAATGGTCACTGACCAACCTCCGACGGGTAACCGTTGCCCAACCATCCCCAACCTGGGTAGGTCCTTCTCACGATCCGTCCTCAATTCGACGTCGCATTGTCGAGAGGCCCCTCGCGAAGATCGCTCTGAGTTCGGTCGCCTCCGCCAGCATCCGGGCTTGGCAGGACGGGCAACGAGTTGCCGTTTCCGCGATGAGCTCGAGCCAGAACACCGCCTCGTCCGCCTCTTCGACGATAAGTCCCAGCTTTGCAGCCAGTTCCTTGTCACTGCGCGATTGGCGCGCGGCGCGGTGGTTCGCGCCAACTGAGGTTGCGCAGGCGACGAACTGCCAAACGACAGTTCTTGGAACGAGGCGGTGGTCTTCCATCTCGCGCCCCATCCGGATCGCGTCCGCGGCGAATGCCTTTGACCTTGCTTCAAGTTGATCTACCCAATCGCGCATCCCCGACAGCTCAGCAATCTCCATGCCTTTCATTGACCATTGACCACTGACCATTGACCATTCATGCTACGGGGTGCCCATGGCTGCCACCTCGCGCGCATTCCGACTCCTCGTTTCCTCGATGCTGCTGACCGCCGTTGCGGCGACGTCGGCCCAAAAGACCCCGCCGTCGAAACTCCCCGCCACGCCGCCGCCGGCGACGATCACCGAGGCATCCATCCGCGGCCACATGGAGTTTCTGGCCAGCGACGCGATGAATGGGCGCGGCAGCGGCACGCTCGATGAGTGGCGCACCGCGGAGTACATCGCCTCGAATCTGCGCCGCTTCGGCCTCGAGCCGATGGGCGACGACGGCGGATACGTGCAGAAGATCGCGACCGGGCGCACGAGCGCGGCGGCGCCGCCGCTCGTTGTCGTTGGCGGCATGACGCTGACGCACGGGCGCGAGATGATCGTGCAGTCGATCAACAAGGGCGCCGTGAAGGGCCCGCTCTTCCGTTACACGTTCGGCAGGCCGGTGCCGGACGGCGCGTTCGTGTTCATTCCCGACGGCGTGACGCCCGACGGCGCGGCGCTCGCCAAGGCCGCGGGCATGCTGACGGTCGAGACGTCCGCGATCCGCGCGCAGTGGGACGCGACGGGCGGACGGCTTCCGGCCGCGGCGGCCGCGGGCGGCGGACGAGGCGGCGGCACGCCGCCGCCGGCGATCGTGCGCATCGTGCTCGACAAGGCGACGCACGCCGCGATCGGCGGCATGGCCGATGGCACGCCGATCGACTTTCAGTGCGTCACGCAACCCGGCTACACCTGGAACGCCGCCGCGCGCATCACCGGCAGCGATCCCGTGCAGAAAGACGACGTGATCCTGCTCGGCGCGCATCTCGACCACGTCGGCGCGCGTCCGGGCGCGCCCGGCACCGATACCATCTTCAACGGCGCCGACGATGACGCCTCCGGCGTGACGGCGGTGCTCGAGCTCGCGGAGGCGCTGTCGAAAGCGCCGCGCGGCAAACGCACCATCGTCTTCGGCTTCTTCGGCAGCGAAGAGTCCGGCGGCGCGGGCGCGAACTACTTCGTGGTGAAGCCCGTGATTCCGCTCGACAAGATCAAGGCGATGCTGCAATTCGAGATGCTCGGCCGGCCCGATCCGCTGGTGCCGCCCGACACGCTCTGGCTGACGGGCTACGAGCGCAGCAATCTCGGCGTGGAACTCGCGAAGCAGGGCGCGAAGCTCGTGCAGGACCCGCATCCCGAGCAGAGCTTCTTCACGCGGTCGGACAACATCCGATTCGCGTACGAGGGCGTGATCTCGCACACCGTGTCGAGCTTCAACCTGCACAAGGATTATCACCAGGCGTCCGATGAGGTGAAGACGATCGACTTTCCGTACATGACGAAGTCGATTGCGTCCATGTACGCACCGATCGTGTGGTTGTCGAATTCCACGTTCGTGCCGACGTGGTACGAGAACTGCAAACCGGTTCGCGGACAGGGCGGCCGGGGCGCGACGCCGCCCGCCGGGACGCCGGTGCCGCCGCCCTGCAAGGCCAACGGAAAATAGATGAGCAACTACAGCGGGATCGGCGACAACATTCTCTCCGCCATCGGCCACACGCCGATGGTGCGGCTCAATCGCATTCACAAAGGCATCATCGACGCCGACGTCGTCGCGAAGATCGAGACGTTCAATCCGGGCAATTCCATCAAGGACCGGATGGCGTTGAAGATGATCGAGGACGCCGAGAAAGCGGGGCTGCTCAAGCCCGGCGGCACGATCATCGAAGGCACGTCGGGCAACACCGGCATGGGTCTCGCGATCGCGGCTGTCGTGAAGGGCTACAAGTGCATCTTCACGACGACCGACAAGCAGTCGAAGGAGAAAGTCGACGCGCTGCGCGCGTTCGGCGCGGAAGTGATCGTGTGCCCGACCGACGTCGAGCCGGAGGATCCGCGCTCGTACTACTCGGTGTCATCGCGCCTCGAGAAGGAAACGCCCAACAGCTGGAAGGCGAATCAGTACGACAACCCGTCGAACTCGCGCGCGCACTACGAGCAGACGGGCCCAGAGATCTGGGACCAGACCGGCGGCAAGGTCACGCACGTCGTCATCGGCGTCGGCACCGGCGGCACGATCTGCGGCGTCGGCAAGTTCCTCAAAGAGAAGAACCCGAAGATCCAGATGCTCGGCATCGACACGTACGGCTCGGTGTTCAAGAAGTACAAGGAGACCGGCGTCTTCGACAAGAACGAGATCTACCCGTACATCACCGAAGGCATCGGCGAGGATTTCCTGCCGCAGAACGTCGATTTCAGCCTGATCGATCATTTCGAAAAGGTGACCGACAAGGACGCGGCGATGATGACGCCGCGGATTTCACGCGAGGAAGGGATCTTCGTCGGCAACTCCGCGGGCTCCGCCATGGCGGGCCTGCTGCAGATGAAGGACCGGTTCAAGAAGGGCGATCTCGTCGTCGTGATCTTCCACGACCACGGCACGCGCTACCTCGGCAAGATGTTCAACGACGAGTGGATGCGCAAGAAGGGCTTCGTCGAGCGGCAGGGCCTGACGGCGCGCGACCTGGTGCGCAACAAGCGCTCGATCGCGCTCCTGACGGTGGAGAAGTCGGACACGATCGCGCAGGCCGCGCAACTCATGACGCAGCATGACTTCTCGCAGATCCCCGTGACGTCCAAGGGCCGCATCGTCGGTTCGGTGAACGAAGCGAAGCTCTACGCGAAGATGATTTCGGATCCGACCTCGCGGTCGCAGCCGGTCGAAACCGTGATGCAGGGCGCGTTCCCGTTCCTTGACATCACGGCGGGCATCGATGCGCTCGCGCTGATGCTGACGCCGGAAAACCCCGCCGTGCTCGTCCGCGATTTCAAGACCGACGAGACCTGGGTGATCACCCGGTCGGACGTCATTCAGACGCTGGCGTAGCGACGTCCGTCTTCGCGAAGTCGTCGCCGACAAACAGCAGCGAGTCGCGCGCGGCTTGCGCCGAGGCATACGCGAGACAGTCGCCGTAGTTCAACGCCGCGGCGTGCCGGCCTCGGCCGAAACGCCGGAAGGCGTCCGTCGCGATCCGCCACTCGGCTTCGCCAAACGGCACGACCGCGACGCCGAGTTCCGCGATCAACCCTTCGACCGTCTCCCCGCTGCGCGCACCCTTGCGGCCCGTGAAGACGATGCTGGCTTCGACGAGCGTCGGGGCGCCGACCCGGACGTGATCTGCCGTGAGGATCTGGTCGACCAGGTCCAGGTATCCCGGCTCGGCAAACAGGATCGCAATGATCGCTGACGAATCGAGCGTCATACGCCCTCGGGACCGTAGCCCAGAATCGCGTCTTCCTCGGCGCGGGTGAGCGTGCGACCGACCTGCGCCTTCGGCAGCGCCGGCCACACCCGTTTCTTCAGGAACGACAGCACCGCCGCGCGCCGGTCCGCCGCCGGCGCACCGTTCAGCCGTCGCTTCCGCTCTTCGAGGGCTCTCCGGATCGCCTCAGTCTTCGTCTCGCCCGTCAGGCGCGCCACTTCCGTGGCGAGCCGCTCGACGGACGCATTCTTGATGTTCATGGCCATGATTACACCATGGTATATCAAGTAGGTGTAGTGGTGTAAAGTTGCAGGTCGTGAGATCGCTTCTGGCTTATGGCGCCGCCGCCGGTCTGCTGATCGCCGCGCTCCGGTTCGTCGACTATCGGTTCCTGGTCCTCGAACACTCGGTCGCCATCTACGGCGGCATCATCGCGGCGCTGTTCGCCGCGGTCGGGATCTGGTTCGGGCTCTCGATCACCAAAGCCAAGGTCGTCGTGAAGGAAGTCGCTGTTCCGGCGGGACCGTTTGTGTTCAATCAGGCCAAGGCCGCCGAGCTGACGCTGACACCCAGGGAAATCGAGATCCTCGGCCTCATCGCGGAGGGCCTCTCTAATAAGGAGATGGCCGAGCGGCTGTTTGTCAGCGAGAACACGATCAAGACCCATTGCAGCCGCGTCTTCGACAAACTCGGCGCCGGGCGACGCACCCAGGCGGTCCAGATCGGCAAGCAGTTCGGCCTGATTCCCTAGGACGAGGGCGCCTCGCCCCCGTCGTCGCGTGAGTCTCCGGCTTCGCAGGTGGGCCGCAGGTTCGCGCCGGCGGAATAGTAGGCGTGCCAGATCCGCTTCGCCTTCAAGGGCTCGCCGGACCACAACGTGAAGTGAATGCCCTCATAGGATGCGCACCAGCGCGCCCGGACGTCAGGCAGATCCGCGCTCAGCCAGAGGGAAAACGTGTCGCCGATACGGCTCGCCGGTGAATTGCCCGGCACCGCGACGGCAATGGCGAGTTCCGGCAAGGGCTGGTTTCCGTCGACGCGGGCGATCTCGTAGTACGGACCCGGTGTTCGCTCGCTCACGTCATCGCCGTCGTTCGGCGACTCGCTGATGACGCGGGCGAGCTGGAGGGTTTGCGGCTGCCGTGGCGTGATGAGCGTGAGCCGCGTGCCGGCGGGCAGCGGCGCGCCGGCAGA
>SCUN01000179.1 GCA_004297655.1 Acidobacteriota bacterium
CCGGGAAGGACCTGACGCGTATCCAGGCCGGCAAGATCTCGGTCGACGACACGGCGGGCGATCTCTCGGCTGACGGCGCCGTTGTGACGTTTCTGCCGATGGCGAACGTCGCGAGCGGGAACGATCCGCCCAAGGCGTCCGCCGCAAAGCTGCGGTACAGCGACGCCTCGCATCGCGCCGTCTACACCGGCACGGCGACGGATCTCGCGCAGTTCTCCGGGCCGGATGGCGTCGTGAAAGCGGTGACGATCGACTTGACGCTCTCGGCCGAGGGCAACGAGCTGGTCCGGATGATCGCGGACGCCAGCGTGTCGGCGCGTGTCTCGGCCGAGCAGACCGTGCGCGGAGACCGGCTCGACAACGACGTGAAAGCCGGCCGGTATCTGCTGGACGGGCGGCCCGCGAAGCTGATCCAGAAGAAGATCGAGAACGCCGTCGAGAGTTGCACGCTGACGCAGGGCCTGCAGATGACGTTCACGAAGCCGGCCAACGGCGTGGGGAAGGAAGTGAGCATCGGCACGGCCGGCACGGGCGCGCAGACAATGAGTCTCCCGACGTGTCAGGATTGGATCATCAAGTGATGCCGATTCTGAGAACGGAAGGCCTGACGAAGTCCTACAACGGCCGCACGGTCGTGCGCGATGTGAGCCTGGAGGTGCGGGCCGGCGAAGTCGTCGGGCTCCTCGGCGCCAACGGCGCGGGCAAGACCACGACGTTCAGCATGGTCGTCGGGCTGATCGGCGCCGACGCCGGCCGCGTCCTCCTCGACGACAAGGACGTCACCAACGATCCGATGTACGTGCGCGCGCGCGCCGGCATCGGCTACCTGCCGCAGGAAGCCTCGATCTTCCGCGGCCTCACCGTCGAACAGAACATCATGGCGATTCTCGAGACGCTCGGACTCTCGAGCGCCGAGCGCCAGACCCGGCTCAAGACCCTGCTCGCCGAACTGGGCCTGACGCCGCTCGCGAAGTCGAAGGCCTACAACCTCTCGGGCGGCGAGCGCCGCCGCGCCGAAATCACGCGCGCGCTGGTCATGCAGCCCAAGTTCATGCTGCTCGACGAGCCGTTCGCGGGCATCGACCCGATCGCCGTCGGCGAGATCCGCAAGATCATCGCGCACCTCAAGGAGAAGGGGATCGGCGTCCTCGTGACCGATCACAACGTCCGGGAGACCCTCCAGATCACCGACCGCGCCTACATCGTCCACGACGGGACGATCTTCCGCGCCGGCAAGCCCCGCGAATTGGCGGCCGACGAGGAGGTCAAACGGATTTATCTCGGCGCTGATTTCCGCCTGGACTAAGATGGCATCCAGGTTGCATTAGGCCGTGGCTATTCAGCAAAAGCTCCAGGCGCGCCTCGCGCAGAAACTGATTCTCACGCCGTCGTTGCAGCAGGCCATCAAGCTGCTGCCGATGACGACGCTGGAGCTGGCCGAGCTCTTGAATCAGGAAATGATCGAAAACCCGATGCTCGAGGAGCAGCCGGTCGACGAGGCCCCGACGCCCGAGGCGGCCACGGCCGAGGCCGCCGAAGCCGAGCCTGAGACCAAGCGCGACGAAAAGGGCGACACCTGGGACGACGCCGACTACGAGTACTTCTTCGGGGAGTATCTCGAGGACGGCTACCGCGGCGCCAAGCCGGCGGTCGAGGTGCGCGAACTGCCCCCGATCGAGAACACGCTGTCGTCGCGCGGCTCGCTCGCCGATCACCTCAAGTGGCAGTTGAGCCTGCAGGCCGCCGACGATCTGCTTCGCGAGATTGGCGAGGCGATCATCGGCAACATCGACGAGGACGGCATCCTCGTCGCCTCGCTTGAGGAGATCGCCGCGCTCGGCGACTGGCAGATGGCCGATGTCGAGCGCGCGCTGGCGCACATTCAGGGCTTCGACCCGATCGGCGTGGGCGCCCGCGACCTGCAGGAATGCCTGCTGCTGCAGTTGAAGCACCTCGGTCTCGCGGGAACGACCACCGAGACGCTGGTGCGCGACCATCTGCGGCTGCTGCAGAACCATCGCATCCCCGAGCTCGCGAAGCTGACGGGCCTCGAGCCCGAGGAAGTGAAGCAGCATCTCGAGATCGTGCGTCGCCTGGATCCGAAGCCGGGCGCGCGCTACACGCCGCCGGATTCGCAATACGTGATCCCCGACGTCTACATCGTGAAGACCGACGAAGGCTACAAGGCGGCGCTCAACGAAGACGGATTGCCGCAATTGCGCATCAGCCCCGTGTACCGGCGGCTGCTCGACAAGTCCGGCGACGCGTCCGACGAGACGAAGGCCTACGTCAAAGACAAGTTCCGCTCGGCGCTCTGGCTCCTGAAGAGCGTGGACCAGCGGCAGCGCACGATCGTGAAGGTCGCGACGAGCATCATCACGTTCCAGAAGGAATTCCTCGACAAGGGCATCGAGCACCTGCGGCCGCTCGTGCTGCGCGACGTGGCCAACGACATCGGCATGCATGAATCCACGGTCTCGCGCGTCGTGAACAACAAGTACATGCACACGCCGCAGGGCGTGTACGAAATGAAGTACTTCTTCCACAGCGGGATCAGCAGCGCGTACGGCGACAACGTGTCGTCGGTGACGATCAAGCAGCGCATTAAACGAATCATCGACGCCGAGGACGCCAAGCGCCCGCTGAGCGACTCGAAGATCATGAACATCCTCCAGCGGGAAGGGCTGGCGCTCGCGCGCCGCACCATCGCGAAGTACCGCGAAGAGCTGAAGATCCCGACATCGAACCAGCGGAAGGTGCTGTATTAGATGAGCCGCGTCACCGTCGGGTCGTTGCTCGGCGCGCGCGGCGCGGCGTCGGGACTCGAGGCCGACCTGCTGGCCGGTTCCGCCGGTCTCGATCGGCCCATCACCCTTCCGTACATCCAGAAGACCGGCCTCGCCCTCGCGGGCTTCGACGAGTACCTCCGCCCCGGCCGCGCGCTGGTCTTCGGCGAGAGCGAGATCCGTTTCCTCGAACGCATGAACGCCGAGACGCGCCTCGGCTCGCTTCGGCGCCTGTTTGCGCGCGACCTGCCGTGCGTGCTCGTGACGAGCGGGCTGGACGTGCCCGTCGAGATGGTGGTCGAAGCCGAGCGCGCCGGCGTGCCGCTGCTCCGGACCAGCCTGCCCACGCCGATCGCGATCGCGCGGCTGAACGGGCATCTCGAAGATCAACTCGCGCCGCGCGAAACGCGCCACGGCGTGCTGATGGACATCCTGGGCCTCGGCGTGTTCATTGCCGGCGAGAGCGGCATCGGCAAGAGCGAGTGCGCGCTCGACCTGGTCGTGCGCGGCCATCGCCTGGTCGCCGACGACACCGTGGAAGTACGGTGCCGCGCGCAGTCGATCCTGATCGGCGTGTGTCCGGAGCTCACGCGCGGCCACATCGAAATCCGCGGGTTGGGGCTCATCAATGTCGCGGATCTGTTCGGCATCTCGGCCACGCGCACATCCAAACGCCTCGAGCTGATCGTCCAGCTGGAGCGCTGGGAGCTGGGGAAGGCCTACGACCGGCTCGGACTCGATACGGAGTTCCAGGACGTGCTCGGCGTGAAGGTGCCGCTCGTCCGGATGCCGGTGGCGCCGGGCCGGAATCTCGCCATGCTCGTCGAAGTGGCGGCGCGCAATCAGTTGCTGCGTTCCCGCGGCCGCCACGCGGCGAAACTGCTCGCCGAGCGGCTGGAGCGCCGGCTCGAGACGCTGGCCGAGCGGGATCCGGATGACGGCATGGGAGACGACCTGTGAACAACCGCTCCGCGCGCACCTCGCGCTTCATCGTCGTCACCGGCGTCTCCGGTGCGGGGAAGTCGCAGGCGATTCGCGCGTTGGAGGACCTCGGGTTCTTCTGCGTCGATAACCTGCCGGTCGCGCTGATCTCGACGTTCGCGGACCTGGCCAGCAGCCGCGGCGCGGTCACGCGCGCCGCTGTCGTGGTGGACGTTCGCGAAGGCAAGACCCTGTCGGCGTTTCCGAGGGTCTACGCCAAACTCAAACGCCGGAAGGATCTCGATCCGAAGCTGTTGTTTCTCGACGCCGACGACGCGATGCTGCTGCGGCGGTTCAGCGAGACCCGGCGGCCGCACCCGCTCGCCAAGACGCGCTCGCCGAAGGAAGGCCTGCGCGAGGAACGCCGTCTTCTGGCGCCGATCCGGAAGCTCGCGGATCACGTCGTGGACACCTCGCATCTGAACGTGCACGACCTGCGCCGCTCGGTCGTCGCGTTTGCCACCGGCAGTTCCGCGCCGTCGCCGATGACGGTGAATGTCACGAGTTTTTCGTTCCGGCGCGGCGTGCCGCTCGAAGCCGACCTGGTGTTTGACGTCAGGTTCCTGAAGAACCCGCACTTTGTGCCCGCGCTCCGGCCGCTGACCGGCCAGGACCGTCGCGTCGCGCGCTACGTGATGACCCAGGCGAGCGCGAAGAAGTTCCTGCGGCTCACGACCGCGTTGCTGCGGTTCCTGCTGCCGCTCTACACGGCGGAAGGGAAGTCGTATCTGACCGTCGCCATTGGCTGCACGGGCGGCCAGCACCGGTCGGTCGCGATCGCCGAGGCGCTCGCGAAGAAGCTCGGCCGCATTCGCGGCGCGAAGACCCGCCTGCGGCATCGCGAGATCGCCGCGGCTCGGTAGAGGATGGTCATGTCGAATCCGTCCGTTCCCCGCATGGGCGTCGTGGTCGTGAGCCACGGCCAATTCGCCACCGAACTCCTGAATGCCGCCGAGATGATCGTCGGCGATCTGCCCGGATTCACCGCGGTCTCGATCGGCTGGCATGACGATGTGACCGTGGCGCGCGAGGCGATCGCAATGGCGATCGAGAAGGTGGATCGGGGGCGGGGTGTGTTGCTCCTCACCGACATGTTCGGCGGCACGCCGACGAACCTGAGCCTCTCGTTTCTGGACGCCGGCCGCGTGGACGTCGTCACGGGCGCCAACCTGCCCATGCTCATCAAGCTGGCGAAGGTTCCAGAGACCAGCGATCTCGTCTCCGTATCGCGGGAGGTCTGCGAACACGGACGCGCCGCCATTCGCGTGGCGTCGGACCTGCTGCGGGCCGATGCGTGAGATCCACGCGCCCGTGGTGAATCCTCTCGGGCTGCACGCCCGCGCGGCGGCGCGGTTCGTCAATCTGGCCGGCCAGTACGTCAGCCAGATTCAGGTCGCGCGCGGTGCGCGGACCGTGGACGGCAAGAGCATTCTCGGCTTGCTGCTGCTCGCGGCCGCGCGCGGCACGACGATCGTGATTCGCGCGACAGGCGTTGACGAAGACGCGGCAATCGAAGCGCTGGCGGCCTTCACCGCGCGCGGATTCGACGACCCGGCATGACGAAGTACAACGGACGCGGCGTGGCCCCGGGCGTGGCGATGGGCCGAGCGGTCGTGGCGGCGCGCGATGCCCGCGACGTGCGCTATCGGCTCGCCGCGAGCGGCGTGGACCGCGAACGCCAGCGGCTCCGGGCCGCCCGCGACCGCACCCGGCAGCAGCTCGAAGAGATCTCCGCGCGCGTGTCGCGCACCGTCGGCCCGGCGCAGGCCTCGATCTTCGCCGCGCAGACGATGATGCTGGACGATCCGCTGCTGGTGTCGCGCGCCGACGCGCTCATCCGCGCCGAGCGCATCAACGCGGATTGGGCGCTGCAGCGCGCGATCGAAGAGCTGCACGGCGTGTTCGCGCGCGAAGGCGACGCTTGGTTGTCGGAACGCGTGGGCGACCTCGCGGATGTCAGCGGCCGTCTGCAGCGCAATCTGCGGCCGGACCAGGATCCGCTCGCCGATCTCATCCGTGAACTCGAGCCGCCGGTTATCGTCGTCGCGCGCGAACTGCCGGCGTCGGTGGCGGCGCAGTTCGACTGGACGCGGGTGCGCGGTCTCGTCTGCGAGGTCGGCAGCCCGACACACCACACGGTGATCCTGGCGCGCTCGCTCGGCGTGCCCGTCGTGATCGGATTGAGCGGCGCGACGCAGGCCATCACGCCGGGACAGCTCCTCGCGATCGACGGCATGTCGGGCGAAGTCGCGGTCGACCCGACGGAAGACGTGCAGGAACGCTGGAAGCAGCGCGCGGAACTCGCGCGGGCCGCGCTGTCGGCGCTCGACGACTTGCGCGGCCGGCCCGCAGTCACCGCCGACGGCGTGCGGGTCGTGCTCGAGGCGAACCTGGAGATTGCCGACGAGATCGCGCGCGTGCTCGACGCCGGCGCGGAGGGCATCGGCTTGTACCGATCCGAGTTCCTGCTCGACGCCGGGCATCCGGACAGCACGGGCGAGGATGCGCAGGTCGCGGTGTACTCGGGCATGCTGGCCGCCATGGCGCCGAAACCCGTGACGATCCGCACCTTCGACGCGGGCGAGGACCGCGGCGACGTGGCCTGGCGCACGGGCGGCCATCGCGACCGCTTTGGGCTTCGGGGGATCCGCTCGGGCTTGCAGCATGACGAGCGCTTCCGCACGCAGATCCGCGCGCTGATCCGCGCGAACGCCGCCACCACGCGCGCGACCGGCGCCGGCACGCTCCGCGTGCTCCTGCCGTTTGTCACGTCGGCGGAAGAAATGCGCGACGCCCGCCGGATGATCGCGGCGATCGCGCGCGAGGCGGGCCTGGCCGCCGAGCTCGAGGGGTTGCCGATCGGCGCGATGATCGAGGTTCCCGCGGCCGCGCTCACCACCGACGCGCTCGCGCGGGAAGCCGACTTTCTCAGCGTCGGCACGAACGACTTGATCCAGTACACTTTAGCGGTGGACCGCACGGACGAGCGCCTGGCGGGCCACTACGAGCCGATGGCGCCCGCGGTGTTACGGCTCCTGCGGCTGATCGCGGTCGGCGCGCGCGGAGAGGACCGGCCGCTGTCGGTCTGCGGCGAGATGGCGGCCGATCCGCTGCTCGTGTCGCTCCTCGTCGGCCTCGGGTTCCGGCGGTTCAGCATGACGCCGTCGGCGATCCCGATCGTGAAGCGGGCGCTCCTGGCGCTCGACAGCCGCGAGGCGCGGACGCTGGCCCGGCACGCCGTGCGGGCCGCCTCCGCGGAAGCGGTGCATCAATTGTTGCTGCCCATCGCCGACGCCATGCATGCGCGCGCGGTGGGGCAGCCGGAGAACGGGTAATGAGCGAAGTGACGCGTGTGAACAAACCCTGGGGCTACGAGATCCACTGGGCGAAGACCGATCGCTACGTCGGCAAGGTGATCCACATCAACGCCGGCCACGCCCTGAGCCTGCAGTACCACAATCTCAAGGACGAGACCGTGCATGTCTTTTCGGGGAAGATCCTGTTCGAGCGCGAAGTGGACGGGAAACTCATCGGCCGCGAAATGGGCCCCGGCGAATCCGAGCACGTTACACCGAAGACGGTCCACCGGATGACGGCGATCGTCGATTCCGACGTCCTCGAAGCGTCAACGCCAGAACTGCACGACGTTGTCCGCCTCGAAGATCGGTACGGCCGTAGCGGGACGTAACAGCAGAGTGCCAAGGGCCTAGCGTCCCAAGGTAAAGGTGCCCGGGTTCCACAGTGCCGAAGTGCGACCCATCCGCACTTTGAGACTCTGAAACACCGGCACTCTTACCTTGGGACCCTAGGCCCCTGGCACTCTGTTTCTTTCTAGAAGGGAATATCGTCGTCGTTCGGCGCGTCAACCGGCGTGAAATCGCCGCCGGTGTCGTGGACGTCGCCGCCGGGCGCGGCGCCGTAGCGGTCGCCCTTGGCGGCCGGGGCGCCGGCGCGAGCGCCGCCACCGCCGCCGAGCAGCACGACGCGGTCCGCGCGCACCTCGGTGTTGTAGCGGTCTTTGCCTTCCTTGTCGGTCCACTTGCGCGTCTGCAGGCGGCCTTCGACGTAAATCTGTTTTCCCTTCACGAGGTAGGTATGGATCGCTTCCGCGGTCTTGCCCCAGATGACGATGTCATGCCACTGCGTGTCTTCGCGCTTGTTGCCTTCGCGGTCGTTGTACCGCTCGGTCGTCGCGATGCGGCACGAGGCCACCGGCGCGCCGCCGGACGTGTAGCGGAGTTCCGCGTCCTTGCCGAGATTGCCGATCAGAATTGCCTTGTTCACGCTACCCATGTGTTTCTCCTCGCTGGTCTATGACTATTTGATGCGTTCGAGAGCGCTCTTCGAAAGCGGCACGTAGTTGCTGTCGGGGAATGTCTTGATCACGTACTGGAAATCGGCGCGCGCCTGGTCTTTCATCGCGAGTTGCTCGTAGGCGAGCCCGCGGGCGTAATAGGCCTGATCCTCCCACGGGCAGCCCTTGTAGTTCGTGATGACGGCGGTGTAGGCCTGAACGGCTTCGCGGTGCCGGTTCGAGTATTTGTAGGCCTCGCCGATGTTGAACTGCGCTTTGTAGGCGTCGGGTGAGGTGGGGAAGGTCCGGAGATACGCCTGGAAGCCGGTGATCGCCAGGTTCCAGTTGGACGACATGTAGTCGCTCCACGCGTTTTCGTAGAGCACCTGCGGCGACTGCGTCGTCGCGGGCGGGCCGGCCGGCGCGGTTGGCGGCGGCTGCGCCGCGGGATCTCCGCCCGCGGGGGGCGCCGCCGTCTGCGGCGTCTGCGCGCTGAGCGCGGCGAGCGCCTGCACGACGGCGTTCTGCAGCGATTGCAGCGACTGACGAAGCGTCTCGAGCTCGTGCGACAGCGTGGACATCCGGACGTTGGTGTCGTCGCCCTTCTCGCGCAGAATCCGGATGCTGTCGGTCAGCTGGTCGGTCAGCACTTTCTGATCGGCAAACGACTTCCGGATCGCGTTGGCCTGGTCGTCCTGCTTGGTGTTGACGGTCTTGACGGTTTCGGCGAGCGTGTTGACGGCCAGCCGGAGCTGCTGCACCTGTTCCTGGAGCATGCGCAGGTCGGCGAACATCTGCTGGTGCTCGCGGTTCTGCGCGTGCGCCGGGCGCGGCACGAAGAGCGTCAGAGTCAGAGTCGCCGCGGTCAGAATCCTGCGCATAAGCCGGTCCTATTGTTTCGCGGTCACGACGAAATGCGCGCGCCGATTCAGCGAGAACGCGGCTTCATCGTGGCCCGGGTCGAAGGGAAATTCCTTGCCATAACTGACGGTCTTCACCCGGTCGGCGCTGATACCGAGCGCGGCCAGGGCGTTTTTGGTCGACAGCGCGCGCCGCTCTCCGAGCGCCAGGTTGTACTCCGGCGTGCCGCGCTCGTCGCAGTGGCCCTCGATCGTGATGATCCAGGTGGTGTACTTCTTGAGCGCGGCCGCGTTCTCGACCAGCACCTGCTGGCCGGCCGCGTCGATCTGATCGCTGTCGTACTGAAAGAAGATCGGCTTGAGGACCTGCGCCTTGTTGATCGTGTCGAGGTCCTTCGTCGCGATGTCGTCGGACGGCAGCGGCTGCATCACCGGTTCGGGCATCGGCGGCGGCGCCGGGGGAGCCGGCGGCCGCTGCTCCGGTTGCGGCGTGACCGGCGGAACGTCCTGCACCACCTGCGGCGGCGCGGTCGGCAGGGCGACCGGTTTCTTCTTGCCGCCGCACGCGGCGACCGCGACGGCCAGCGAAAGCGTGAGCACGGTGATCTTGCTGAGGCGAAGCATCATCAGGTCCTTTGTCAGTATACGGGACTACTTCTGGAATCCGGACCAGCTCGGATAGTCGTTGTTGCCCTGCGTCGTGAGCTGGCGGATGTTCTTGCCGTCGATGTCGATGACGGCGATCTGTTTCTTGCCCCATCGCGTCGTGAAAAACATGACGTGGCGTCCGTTCGGCGCGAACGTCGGACTCTCGTTGGTGCCCTCGCCGTTCGTCAGCCGCCGTGTCTGCCGCGTGCTGAAGTCGTAGACCTCGATGTCGTGGCCCGCGCTGCTCGTCTGGCAGGTGTAGGCGATCATCAGGCCGGTCAGCGACGGCGCCCACGTCGGGCGGTCGGCCCGGCCGCAGCCGGTCGGCAGCACCGTCTGCTGCAGGCCATCGGCGCTCATCGTGTAGATCCGCGGCGACTCCGAGCGGTCCGACACGAAGGCGATCTGCGTGCCGTTCGGCGACCACCGCGGCGAGTTGTCGATCGCCGGATTCGTCGTGAGCTGCCGCAGGCCGCTGCCGTCGCGATTCACGACGTAGACGTCCATGCCGGCGCCGCCGCGCGCCGAGGCGAACACGATCTTCGTGCCGTCGGGCGACATGTCGCCCATGTAGTTCTGATTCCGGTCGCTGCCGTGCGCGGGTTTCGACATGCCGATCTGCCCGTAGATGTTCTGGACGACGATGTCGGGGTAGACGGAGGGCGCGGACTGATACTGCGTGTAGAGCAGGCACCGGGCGTCGGGGCACCAGGACGGCGCCAGATTGAGCGTCGCGCCCGTCGTCACGCGCTGCGGGTTCGCGCCGTCGTAGTCCATGATGTAGATCTCTTTTGCCGCGCGCTCCTCGATGGTTTGCCCCATACGCTCGCCGTCGCGCGTGGACGCAAACGCGACCTTCGTCATCGCGACGCCGTCCACGCCGCGGATGGTCTTGTGGATCGCGTCCGAGAACGAATGCGCGATGCGCCGCGCGACGCGCGGCGCGCCGTCGCGCCCTTCGCCGTACGCCTGCCGGCGCTCCTTGATGCTCACGACGCGCACCTGCACCTGCAGCAGCTTGCCGTCGGCGCTCTTCTGCACCTGGCCGAGCGCGACGTAGTCGGCGCCCAGTTCCGTCCAGCGGGCGTAGGGCAGGTCCTCGATCGTCTGCGCCGAGGGCACGCCGGCGAAGCTCGCCGTCGGCATGATGTCGAACTCGCGTTCGAAGGCGAGATCGGCGCGGAGCACTTCCGTCAGCGTCTTCGCGGCGTCCTGCGTCTCGGCGTCGGCCGTGAGCACCGTGAACGCCGGCACCGCCAGCGTCGGCGGCTTCGCGGGTTTGCCGATCATCTCGAGCACGAATCGCTGATCCTGAGGCGTCGGTTCGGGCGCCGCGGGCGAGGCCATGAGCAGCGCGCCGCCGCAGAGAAGCACGATGGAGAGGGGAAGGTGTCGGGTCATCGGATGTAGGGGAATTTGAGAGTCATCAACATGCGCTGGCCGGTGTATTCAGCGGGTAACGGGGCCAGCCGGACGAGGAGCACCGCGCGCTGGGCGGCCGTATCCAGCAGTTCGTTTCCGCTGGATTGGCTGACCCGCACGTCGGTGATGGTGCCGTTTCGCTCGATCACGAAGTCCACGGCGACGATCCCCGTGGCGCCCTGATTGCGCACCCAGACCGCTTCGATCTTGTCGCGCAGATCCGAGAAGTACATCTTGCAGCACGATTCCATCTCGGCGGCGTTGCCGCCGGCGCCGCCGCTGGCTAAGCCGACTTCGAGTCCCTTCGCGCCGGTCTCCACGAGCGCGCTGCCCGGCGCGATCTTCGCGCCCGTCGCCGGCTTCGGCGCGGCCGGTGTCGTCGGCGCGGGCGCGGCCTTGTCGGTGGCCTTCGGCGGCGCCTTGATCACCGTGGCTGCTGGGTCGGGCGTGACGGTCTTCGGCGGGGTCACTGGTACGATCGGTTCCCGGGTTTTCGGCTCGACGACCTGGTCCACCCGGCGGCCGCCGGTGGAGAGTTCGCCCGTGCGCTTCGGCCCGATCGACCCGGCGCCCAGGCTGATGGTCATGGTCCGCTCGGTCCGGTGAGTCTGAAACCAGGCGGCGGGGAGGACCGCGAGGGCAACGACGAGCAGGCCGTGCACGAGGAGCGACGCGGCCACCGGCCGTGCCACACCGTCGAACTCGCGCTGCCTCGCAACGAGGATATCGCTGACGCTTGCCGTCATAGACCCGTCCTCATTTATCGGGCGTATACGGTTGGGTCGCCACAGATATTTGCGTGATTCCGCCCGCGATCAGGGCATCCCAGACACGGATCAGCTCGGCGAAGGTCACGCCGCCGTCGCCCCGGAGGATCACGCTCTTCGTGGCGGTCGTCAGCACCGCCTGGCGCACGCGCTCCGGCAGATTCTCGAGCGACACGAAGTCGTTGCCCAGCTGGATCCGCCGGTCGGTGCGGAAGCTCAGCGGCACGGTGACGTACACCGGCTCCGAGGTCGTGGGTTTCGACGTGCGGGCTTCGGGCAGCTTCACGTCGAAGCCCTGCTGCATCATCGGCGCGGTGACCATGAAGATCACGAGCAGCACGAGCATGACGTCGACGAGCGGGACGACGTTGATTTCGGCGAGGGCGGTGGAGACGCGGGCGCCGCGGCTGCGGTGCCGCGATCTGACGCCGCCCGATGACGCTGAAGGTTCGAGGCGGGGCATGGTCGGCGCCTCTACGTGAAGTTGCGTTCCGCGAGGTTGAGGAATTCCATCGCGAAATCGTCCATCGCGACGGTGAACGCCTTCACGCGGCCCGTGATCTCGTTGTAGAAGTAGACGGCCGGGATCGCGGCGAACAGGCCGAGCGCCGTGGCAATCAGCGCTTCCGCGATGCCCGGCGCGACGACCCCGAGGCTCGACGAGCCCGCGCCGGCGATGCCCATGAACGAATTCATGATGCCGATGACCGTGCCAAACAGGCCAATGTACGGCGAGATTGTCGCCGTCGTCGCCAGGAAGCCCACACGTTTCTCGAGCCGGCTGACTTCGACGCCGGCGGCGCGGAGGAGGGCGCGATCGAGGGCTTCAAGGCTCTTCAAGGTTGGACGCGATGCGGCGCCGGCCGGCTTGTTCGGGTCGGGCGGGGTGCTGCGCAACTGCGAGTTGATCTCGGCGTATCCGGCCTGGAAGAGCCCCACGAGCGGGCTCGCCGCCAGGTTGCCGCAGACCGATTGCACCTCGGAGAAGCGGCTGCTCTTGCGGAAGACGTCGAGAAAGGTGGTGGTCTGGGCCGACGCGCGGCGGAGCTGCGCGAACTTCGAGGCGATGATGCCCCACGAGATGGCCGAGAAAATGACCAGCACCGCCATGACCGCCTGGGCGAGCGGCGTGGCGTTGCGGACGAGGGTTACGAAATCAATCGTGCCGGGCGTTGTTTCCAAAACACATCGCGAGCGAAAGGGCGCCGCTGGGAACAGCGCGATATGCTTGGCAGAGTAGCACACACATGCTGCGCTTTCTCAGCATTCGCCATCTCGCCGTCATCGACGCGCTCGAGATCGACCTCGACGCCGGCCTGACCGTGCTCACCGGGGAAACCGGCGCCGGCAAGTCGATGCTCGTCGAGGCGCTCGACCTGCTCGTCGGCGGCCGCGCGAGCGCGGATCTCGTGCGTACGGGCGAGGACACCGCGTCGGTGCAGGCGATCTTCGAACGCGCCGACGGCCGCGAGGTGATCATCCGCCGCGAGGTGTCCGCCCAGGGGCGGTCGCGCGCGTTCATCGGCGACGCGCTCGCGACGACCGCGGCGCTGAAGGAGCTGGGCACGGAACTGCTCGAACTCCACGGCCAGCACGAGCACCAGGCGCTGCTCAACCCCGAGTCGCACGGCCCCTTGCTCGATGAACGCGTGAGCCCTGAACTCCTGCACCGCACGCGCGACGCGTTCGAGGCCTGGCGCGAGGCGCGGGCGGCGCTGGAGCGCACGCAGATGAGCGCCCGCGAGAAAGCCGCGCGCATCGAGCTGCTGAGTTTCCACCTCGGCGAAATCGACAAGGTCAATCCGCAAGCCGGCGAGGACGAGAGCCTGGCCGCCGAGCGCAGCGTGCTCGCGAACGCCGACCGGCTGAGCCGGCTGTCCAATGAAGCCTACGGATTGCTCTATGAGAACGAGACGGCGGCGCTGACCGAACTCGCGGGCGTGTGGAAACGCGTCGCGGAACTCGCGGCGATCGACCCGCGCGCGCAGCCGTACCTCGACCAGAAAGACGAAGTGAAATCTCGGCTCGAGGATCTGTCGTTCTTCCTGCGGGAATACGCGGGGGAACTCGACGCATCGCCGGCGCGCCTGCAGGAAGTGGAGGACCGGCTGGCGGCCCTCGAGCGGCTGAAGCGGAAGCACGGGCCGGAACTCGCCGATGTCATCGCGAAGCAGCAGCGGCTGCGAGACGAGCTGGCCGCGCTCGGCGCGAGCGAGGAACAGGCCGCGGAGCTCGAAGCGCGCGTGGCGCGCTCAGCCAAGACATTTGTCGCTGTCGCGAAAGAGGTGTCCGCCGCCCGCAGGGTCGCCGGCGCCGCGCTGGCCAAGGCGCTCGAAACCGGGCTGTCGGCGTTGGCGATGCCGAAGTGCCGGGTGGACGTGCGCATCGCGTCATCCGACACCGACGAGTCGCGGTGGACCGCGCGCGGTGTCGACGAGGTCGAGTTGTACCTCTCGGCGAACCCGGGCGAGGAGTTGAGGCCGCTCGCGCGGATTGCGTCGGGCGGCGAACTCTCGCGCGTGATGCTCGCGCTCCATCAACTGACGGACGTCACGCCGCACCGCACGCTCGTGTTCGACGAAGTGGACGCCGGCATCGGCGGGGAAGCGGCCGACGCGGTCGGCGCGGAACTGCAGGCGCTCGGCGCCCGGTGCCAGGTGCTCTGCATCACGCATCTGCCGCAGATCGCCGCACGGGCCGACGCGCACCTCGCGATCGACAAGCACGTGAAAGGGGGCCGCACACTGACGACCGTCAGCCGGCTCGACGCCGCGGGCCGCGAGCAGGAACTCGCGCGCATGATCGCGGGCGCGGCCGTATCGGCGACCGTCGTGGCGTCGGCGAGGGAGATGTTGGCCAGTCGACAGAGAAGCGAAACAAAGACGAAAGGCGAAAGCGAAACACGGTCGCGAGCGAAAGCGAAGGGCGGCCGTGGCTAAGCCGAAGTACCTCGTCGAGACCTACGGCTGTCAGATGAACTACCACGACGGCGAACGCATCAGCGGCTTGCTCGAAGCCGACGGCTACACGCCCGCCGCCTCCGAATCGGACGCCGACCTCGTCGTGGTCAACACCTGCAGCGTGCGCGAGCTCGCTGTGCAGAAGCTTCGATCGCGCCTCGGCGAGATCCGCACGGCCGGCGCCGAGCGCGGCAAGACGCCGATGATCGCCGTGACCGGATGCGTCGCGCAGCAGGAGGGCGAGAAGCTCCTTGCCGGCGGCTCGATGGTCGACGTGGTCGTCGGCACGCAGGCCGTGAAGCAACTGCCGAGGCTCCTGGCGGAGACCCGCGACGATCGCCGCAAGAAGGTGGACGTCAATCCCTACGAGGACGTCTCGTTTCCGCTGGGCCTCGCCAAACCGTCTGACGAAGTGCGCGCCTGGGTCACGATCATCGAAGGCTGCAACGAGTTCTGCTCGTTCTGCGTGGTGCCGTACACTCGCGGTCACGAGCGCATGCGCCCGGTCGCCGACATCCTCGCGGAAGTCGGCGAGGCCGCGCGCACGGGGCACCGGGAAGTGCAGCTGCTCGGGCAGATCGTCAACCACTACGAAGCGCCGGACGAGGCCTGCGATTTTGGGGAATTGATCGAACGCGTGCACGCCGTTGAGGGCATCGACCGCATCCGGTTCGCGAGCCCGCATCCGCGCCACGTCACGCCGCGGCTGATCGCCTCCATCCGCGATCTGCCGAAGGTCGCGAAGCATCTCCACCTGCCGGTGCAGTCCGGTTCGAACCGGATCCTCGCGGCGATGCGCCGGCGCTACACGCGCGAGAGCTACCTCGACCAGATCGATCAGCTTCGCGCGGCGATTCCCGGCATCGCGCTCTCGACCGACATGATCGTGGGCTTCCCGGGCGAGACCGCCGAGGACTTCGACCTGACGCTCGACCTCGTGCGGCGCGCGCGATTTCATTCGATGTTCTCGTTCAAGTACTCACCGCGTCCCAACACGCTCGCCATCAAGCGGATGCGAGACGATGTGCCGGAAGGGGAGAAGAC
>SCUN01000180.1 GCA_004297655.1 Acidobacteriota bacterium
CGCCGCCGTTCACCGCGCCGATCAGAAAGACGTTGGGCTGTGACGCGATACCCGCCGCGGCTTTCGTGCGGCCGCCGCGCGTGGGCCCGATGTTCCTCCAGGCCAGCGACTTCGCGAAGAGCGACACGTCGATGGCTGGTGGTTGCTGAGCGGAAAGGATGAGGGTGGCGGCGATAACGAGGGCCACGACCGCGGCGATTCGACGCATGCCCGCAAGACTAACCCAGGGTGCTCGACCCGCGAAAAAGTGGGTTAGTATCGGCCCGGAAAGGACGCGACATGCCCCAGCTCTGGCGTCCAGGCGCAATTGCACTCGCGGTAAGTGTCACCGGCGCGAGCGTGGCGGCCCGTGTGCCTCCGCAACTCGAGCGCGTGGTGGCGGCGGCGCGGCCGGCGGTCGTGCTGGTGCAGGTCACCAGGGCCGGCGGCACGGGCCACGGCTCCGGATTCATCTACGAACCCTCCGGCTACATCCTCACCAATCATCACGTCATCGAAGGCGCCACTGGGATCAGCGTCACGCTGTCGGATGGCCGCCAGCTACCGGCCCGTGTGGTCGATTTCAAGCGCGTCGAAGACGATGACCTGACGCTGCTGGTCGACGCGGCGGTGCTGAAGGTCGAGGCGACCGGCCTGCCGACGCTGCCGCTGCAGGCGTCCCGGCCGGTGCAGGAGGCGCAGGACATCCTCGTGCTCGGATTTCCCGGCCAATTGGCGACCGATCGCATGTCGGTCACGCGCGGGATTGTGAGCGCGGTGCGCGCCGGCTGGATCGAAACCGACGCGCTGATCGTGCCGGGCAATAGCGGCGGGCCGATCCTCGATTCGAGCGGCCGCGTGATCGGGCTGGCGACGTTCATCATCGGCTACGACCGCCGGTTCGGCGGCGGCATGTGGATCCAGAATGCCGCGGCGCTGGCCGCGAGCGCGCGCGATCCGAACGGCGAGCGTTCGCGCGTGATCAACGTGCCCGGGCTCGAGTACTTCATGCCGCGCGATCCGGACAACCGGCGGTACAGCGACGAGCACCGGAAGTTCTGGCAGGTGACCGCATCGGACGGCCGGAGTTACGACTCAACCGAATCGGTCGAGAGCGCGGGCGAGTACTACGGCGCGCGCCGCTATGACGCCTACACGTTGTTCGTGACGCCGCAGGTGCATGCGGACTACTTCGTGGACTCGAACGGTTTCTACGACCTCAGCACGCGCGTCGACAACACCTGGGTCCGATCCTCGCCGACGCGCGTGACCGAGGCGCTGCTGCCGCTCGACGTCGGCAAGTCGTGGGACATCGAAGAGCGCTGGTCCCGCGAATCGCTGAACGATCTGGCGCAGGTGGCGGGGGCGCGCCCGCGGCCAAGCTCGATGTCAGTCACCGGCCACGCGACGATCGACAGCGTGGACGAGACCGTGGCCGTGCCCGCCGGGACGTACCGCCGGTGCGTGAGGATCACCATCAGGCGCAACCTGATCACCAACCAGGGCGACCGCGAATCGCGCACGATCACCACCTGGTACGCGCCGTACGTCGGCAAGATCAAGACCGTGCGGGTGAACGGCGGCGAGCGTTTCACCGCCGAGCTGAAATCCGTGGACTGGCGCCGGTAGCGTTCTCTGGACCTTACGCGGCTTTCGAGTGCCGCACGCGCCGGCGGCCGATGAACGGATACGCGAACATCCACACGCCGCCCAGCCACAAGAGCGTCAGGCCCACGGCGGCGGGGAAGAACACGCCGAGCTTCACGCCGTCGCCGAAGATCGAGCCGTCATGGATCGACTCGATCCAGTCCGATCGCCGATAGGCGACCTGCAGAATCTTCCCGGTACCGAGATCGATCTGCGCCTCCCAGTTGGACTTCAGCGTGACTTTGACGACGCCCCGGTCGGGGCGCACGTCCATGCGATTGACATGGTGCCAGCCGTCGACGCCGAGCGTGTCGTGCGCGCGCAGCGAATCGAG
>SCUN01000181.1 GCA_004297655.1 Acidobacteriota bacterium
TGATCGGGTGCGACGGGTACTCGGCCGCGATCGGCACTTCCGGGCCGGCGTTGAACATGCGGCCCATGCCACTGATATCGACGATCAGGTTGTTGCCGACCGCCACGCCCCACTCTTTCGCGAGCGCGATGAGATTGGTGAGCGGCGGGGCATCCGGCTTGCCCTGGACGTCGATCATGAGCACGAGCTTGCCGCCTTTGGCGAGGTAGGCCTTGAGTTCGTCGATTTCCGGCTGGAGGTAGTCGGTCTGCGGGCCCGCGACGATCACGACCGTCGCGTCGTCCGGGATGTTGCCGACCTGCACCAGCGAGAGATTGGCCACTTCGTAGTTGTCGTTCTTCAGGCGCTGGGCGGCGCCGGAGTAGCCCATGCGGTCGCTGCTGATCGGATCGCGCTCGCCGTGACCCTGCACGAAGTACGCCTTCTTCGTCTTGCCCTCGACGAGCTTGATGATCGAGTTGGTGACGGTCTGCTCGTCGAGCGCCGTGATGCGCTCCACGCGGCCGGCGTATTCCATGATCACCGTGCCGTACTGCTGCACGCCGTCCTGCTGCGCGCGGGCCGGGTTCTTCTCCGCATCGATGTACTCGACGACGAAGTTCGAGCTGGCCTGCTTGTAGAGGTCGAGCTTGTCGCTGACTTCGTTGATCTTGCCGCCTTCGTAGTAGACGCGGAGATTCAGCGGCGCCTTGAGGTCGTTGACGATCTTCTTCGACTGATCCGAGAGCGTGAACTGCCCGCCGCCCGTCAGATCCCACCGCTTCGTCTGGCGGCTGCCGATGTAGTTGATCGCGACGATGATGCCGAGCATCAGTACCACGCTGCCGGCCGCCACCGAGCCGTACTTCGCGCCCTTGCCGCTCATCGAGCGCGCGATGTCGCGCCACTGGCTGAGGGTGTAGAGGAGCGTGACCACCAGGCCCGCGATCGCGAGGCCCTGGTACCAGTCCGAGAGTTCAGGTTTGATGAACCGGATCGCGACCGCCGCCAGAACGAGGACGACGCCGAGCCAGCCGAGGAGTCCGAGAATGCGCTTCATGAGTTAGCCCCTCCACCGTTCCGAGTCGACCGACTTCGATGTGAGGAACAGGCCGAAGGCAATGAACGACAGGTAGTAGATGACGTGATCGGTCGCGATCACGCCTTTCGCGAAATCGTCGAAGTGCTGGGTGATGGACAGATAGTTGAGCACCGTCGCGACGGTCGGCGACGCGTTGTCGCTCGCCCAGTTGATGATCCAGAACATCAGGCCCGCGACGAACGTGCCGACGCCGGCGACGATCTGGTTTTTCGTCAGGCTCGAGATGAACAGGCCCATCGAGATGAACGAGCCGCCGATGAGCAGGAGGCCGAGGTACCCGGCGACGAGCGGCTTCCATTCCGGCTGGCCGTACGCGAAGAGCACGCCCATGTAGAGGAGCGTCGCGATCAGCATCGTCGCATACAGCCCCATCGCGCCGAGGAATTTGCCGACGATGATTTCCCAGTCGGTGAGCGGCGAGGTGAGGAGCAGCTCGATCGTGCCGGAGCGTTTCTCTTCGGAGTAGGTCCGCATCGTGATGCTGGGCAGCACGAAGAGGACGATCACGGTCGCGTTGGAGAAGAGCGGCCGGATGAGCGACATGTTGATGTTCATCGGCTGGCCGGTGCCGCCGGCCAGCTGGCGCAGGCTCTGCGTCAGGAAGAACTCAACGTAGGTGTAGAAGAACCAGCCGAAGATCAGCGAGAACAACCCGCAGATCACCCAGCCGATCGGCGACGCAAAATAGCTGCGCAGCTCTTTGCCCGCGATGGCTAGCGCGTTACGCATTCGCCACCTCCGTCGCATCCTTCGGTTCGTCTTTGACTTCCTGCGTCGTCAGTTGCAGGAAGATGTCCTCAAGGCTCATGCGTGTTGGTCTCATTTCGAGGAGGCCCCAGCCGCGGTCAACGACCGCGCGCGCGACATCTCGGCGCACGTCGCGCTCGGGCGCGGTCTGCAGTTCGTACCCCACAAATCCTTCGTGCCGATCGGCGATGTCGACTTTGGTGACGCCCGGCACACCGGCGAGCGTGTCGACCGGATCGTTTCCCGGCGCATCGACCTGCACATATAAGGATGACGACCCGCGCAGCTGGCGCGTGAGGTTGTCGGGCGTGTCGACCGCCATCACCTTGCCCTTGTTCAGGATGACGACGCTCTGGCAGGTCTGCACGACTTCCGGAAGGATGTGCGTGCTCAAGACGACCGTGTGATTGCCGGCGAGGCTCTTGATGATCTGGCGCGTCTCGATGATCTGCTTCGGATCGAGTCCCGCGGTCGGCTCGTCGAGCACGAGGACTTCCGGATCGTGGATGAGCGCCTGGGCGAGGCCGACGCGCTGGCGGTAGCCCTTCGACAGCTTCGCGCAATGGCGCTTCGCCATGTCGTCGACGAACGTGCGCTTCATCACGGCGTCCACGCGCGCGGTGCGCTCGGCCTTCGACGTCTTCTTCATCTTGATCTTCGCGACGAAGGTCAGGTACTCGCGCACCGTCATGTCGGGGTAGAGCGGCGGCGTTTCCGGCAGGTAGCCGATCCGCGACTTGGCTTCGATCGGCTTGGCGAACACGTCGTAGCCCGCGACGATGGCCTTGCCGTCGGTCGCCGGCATGTATCCGGTCAGGATGCGCATCGTCGTGGACTTGCCGGCGCCGTTGGGGCCGAGCAGCCCGAGGATCTGGCCCTTCTCGACGCGGAAGCTGATGTTGTCCACGGCCGTTACCGGTCCGTAGCGTTTGGTGAGGTGCTGTACCTCGATCACAGGTGGTTACTCCAAGACGGGGTGCGAGACGTGAGACGCAAAGCAAAATGCTAGGCGTCCTCTGAAGGACGTGTCAACCAATCCGTCGGCCGGGATTAGCGGCGCTTAATCTTGACATATGAATACCTGCTCATATATTCATATAAATAGCCTGCTATGAGCCGCCCGGCACGCCAGTCCGTTCGCGCCATTGGTCCCGCGGCCGTCCCCACCGTGGCGGCCCTGTTCAAGATTCTCGGGGATCCCTCGAGACTGGCGCTCCTCGACCTCGTCAGCCATGGCGAGCGCGCGGTCTCCGATCTGGCGGCC
>SCUN01000182.1 GCA_004297655.1 Acidobacteriota bacterium
AGCCCGCGCTGCCGCGCGCGAGCTTCTGCGGCGCGGACCTGGCGAACCTCGTCAACGAGGCGGCGCTCAACGCCGCGCGCTACAACCAGAAGGTCGTGCGCCAGCTCGACTTCGAGTTCGCCAAAGACAAGGTCATGATGGGCGCCGAGCGGCGTTCGATGATCGTCACCGAGGAAGAGAAGAAGGTCACGGCGATTCACGAGGCCGGCCACGCGCTCGTCGCGGCGCTGCTGCCGAACGCGGATCCCGTGCACAAGGTCACGATCATTCCGCGCGGCATGGCGCTCGGCGTCACGCTGCAGCTGCCGGAAGAAGACAAGCACAACTACACGCGCGACTTCCTCCAGGACCAGCTCGCGATCCTGCTCGGCGGCCGCATCGCCGAAGAGATCACCAACGGCCGGATGACGACCGGCGCCGGCAACGACATCGAGCGCGTCACGGATCTCGCCCACAAGATGGTGTGCGAGTGGGGCATGAGCGACGTCATGGGCCCGATGACCTACGGCAAGAAGGAAGAGCAGATCTTCCTCGGCCGCGAGCTGTCCAAGTCGCAGAACTACAGCGAAGCCACGGCCGTCGCGATCGACGCCGAGGTGAAGCGGTTCGTGCAGGCCGGCTACGACCGCGCGAAGCAGATCCTGACCGACAACCGGTCGGCGCTGCTCAAGATCGCCGACGAGTTGATGATCCGCGAAGTCCTCGACGCCGATCAGGTGAAGCGGCTCGCGAACGGGCTCCCGATCGCCGACATGGTGCCGGGCAGCACGGCGGCCGTCGTCGAAGACGCGCGCAAGGAACCGACCGATCGCCCGTCGATCGTGCCGTCGCTCGGCAAGACCGTGACCCAGGAGTAAGCTCACGCGGAGATGATTTCTCCGCGCCGTCATTTCACCGTTCCCCTGCCTGACGGCCGCGCGCTCAATCTCGGCGAGCGGACGCTCGTCATGGGCATTCTCAACATCACGCCCGATTCGTTTGCGGGCGGCCCGCCAAGTGAAGCCCGCATGGATTCCGCGCGGGCGATCGCCGATGCGCGGCAGATGGTGCGCGACGGCGCCGACATGCTCGACATCGGCGGCGAGTCGACGCGGCCGGGCGCGCCGACGGTCGGCGCGGAGGAAGAGTGGCGACGGGTCCGGCCGGTGCTCGAAGGACTCCGCGGCCAGGTGGACGTGCCGATCTCGATCGACACGTACAAGGCGTCGATCGCCGACCAGGCCATCGCGCTCGGCGCGACGATCGTCAACGACATCAGCGGTTTCACTTACGACCCCGATCTTCCCGGCGTCGTCGCCCGTACCGGCGCGGCGGCCATCCTCATGCACAACCGCGGGCGCTCGGCGGACATCTACGAGTTCGCCAACTACACGGACGTGATGGGGGAGATCGCGCGGGAGCTGGCGGCGCGCGTCTCGGCGGCCGAAGCCGCCGGCGTCTCCCGCGAGCGGCTCATCATCGACCCCGGCTACGGGTTTGCCAAACGCGCGGGTCATACGCTCGAAGCGCTGGCCCGGCTGGACGAGCTGGCGGCCGTCGGCCGTCCGATCCTGTCCGGCCCGTCGCGCAAGTCGTTTCTGAAGACGCCGCTGGGCGATGTGCCGCCGGCGGCGCGCCTGTGGGGCACGGCCGCGGCGGTGACCGCCTCGATCCTCGCGGGCGCCCACATCGTGCGCGTCCACGACGTGGCCGAGATGTCGCAGGTGGCCCGAACGGCCGACGCCATCCGCAATGTGAAATAGAATTGTGTCGCGATGGATCGGGTGCTCGACCTCTTCAAACGTCCACCGATCACCGGGTGGGATGTCCTCGACATCCTCATCGTCTCCGTCCTGATCTATGAAGCGCTGAAGCTGATCCGCGGCACGCGCGCCGTCCAGATGGTCATCGGCTCGGTGCTCGTGCTCATCCTGTTTTCGTTCTCGAATTTCTTTCCGCTCCAGACGGTCAACTGGCTCGTCCGCAGCGTGCTGCTGTACGTCGGCTTTGCGGTGATCGTCCTTTTTCAGTCGGACATCCGCCGCGCGCTGGCGCACCTCGGCCGCGTGCCCGGCCTGCGTTCGCTCGGCCGGTCCGAGCGAACGAAGGACACGATCGAGGACGTCGTGACCGCGGCGGAACTGCTCGCGAAGGACCGCAAGGGCGCGCTGATGGTCATCGAGCGCGAGATCGGCGTGAGGAACTACATCGAGAGCGGCATTCCGCTCGACGCGACGGTCTCGTACGACCTGCTGACGACGATCTTCGAGCCGAAGACGCGGCTGCACGACGGGGCCGTGATCATCCAGGAAGATCGCGTGGCGGCGGCGGCCTGCTTCCTGCCGCTTTCGACGAGCCCGAAGTTCGACCGCGATCTCGGCACGCGCCATCGCGCGGCGATCGGCCTGACGGAAGAGTGCGACGCCGTCGCGATCGTAGTGTCCGAGGAGCGCGGCGAGATCTCGCTCGCGTACGCGGGGCGGCTCGATCGGCGCCTGTCGCCGGACGATCTGCGCAGCCGGCTGCAATCCCTGGTTCTCTTCGGCAAATCGAGGCACGAGTAATGGCGTGGCATCCGTTTCGCAACCTGGGCTGGAAGGCGCTCGCGCTGGTGCTGGGCATTCTGCTGTGGTTCACCGTGAGCGGCGATCTCGCGATCGAGCGCGCGATTGACGGCATGCCGGTCGCGACCAAGAACGTCGCCGCCGGCGTCCAGGCGGTCGCGTCGCCGTCGCGCGTGACCGTGACCGTGCGCGGCTCGCGCGAAGAACTGGGCGCGCTCGCCGAAACGCAGCTCGCGGCGTGGGTGGACGTGAACAACCTGGGCCCGGGGCAATACCGGCTGCCGGTGCACGTGGACACCCCGATGCTGGTGGATGTCGCGAAGGTCGTGCCCGAGACGGTTGAGGTTCGGATCAAGTGAAGTTCGGCACCGACGGCGTTCGCGGCGTGGCCGGACAGCCGCCGCTCGATCCGGTCACCATCAGCCGGCTCGGCGCGGCGCTGGTGCGGCGGACCGAGTACGCGCACGCGAGCGCGCGCGATCACGCCCAGCCGGTGCACATCGCCGTCGGACGCGACACGCGTGAATCGGGTCCATGGATCGAAGAGGCGCTCGCGCGCGGCGTCACCGCCGCCGGCGGGCGGCTCACCACGTTCGGCGTGATCCCGACGCCGGGCGTCGCGTATCTGACCCGCACGGGTCCGTTCGATCTGGGCGTGGTGATCTCCGCGTCGCACAACCCGTTCGCGGACAACGGTCTCAAGGTCTTCTCCGGGCGCGGCGAGAAATTCGGCGAGCCGGAAGAACGCGCGGTGGAAGCGATCGTGGCCGATCCGTCCTGGACGGTCGACGACGTGCGGCCCGTCGTCGAGCGGTCGAACCTCGTCGCTGAGTACCTGGCCCATACGAAGTTGCTGTTGCCCTCGACCGGAAATCTCCAGGGCGCGCGCATCGCCATCGACATGGGCCACGGCGCGACGACGACGACGGCGCCGACGCTGCTGAAGTCGCTGGGGTTCGAGCTGGTGGAGATCGGCAACGCGCCGAACGGCAAGAACATCAACCTCGAATGCGGATCGACGCATCCGGAGGCGCTCGCCGCCGCGGTCGTCGCGCACAAGTGCCGGCTCGGCATCGCGTTCGACGGCGACGGCGACCGCGCCATCTTCGTGGACCACACCGGCCGCGTCGTCAACGGCGACGCGGTGCTGCTCATCTGCGGCACGCGGCTGAAGGCGCTCAATCAGTTGCCGGGCGACACCGTCGTCGCGACGGTCATGAGCAATCTCGGGCTGGAGCTGGCGTTCAAGGCGCGCGGCATCCGCATGCTGCGTACGCCCGTCGGCGACAAGTACGTGATGGAAGAGATGTTGAAGAACGGCTACGCCATCGGCGGCGAGCAATCGGGCCATGTGATTTGCGCCGAGCATCTTTTCACGGGCGACGGCCTCGCCACGGGCCTCCTCGTGATGCGCGCGATGGTGGAGTCCGGCCGGGAGCTGGCAGATCTTGCGGGGGAGCTCACGATGTACCCGCAGGTGCTGGTGAATGTGCGCACGAAATCGCGGACGGACGTGAACGAAGTGCCCGCCGTCGCCCGGGTCATCCATCAGGTGACGCGAGCCATGGAGGGCAACGGCCGGCTGCTCATTCGGTACTCCGGCACCGAGCCGCTCCTCCGCATCATGATCGAGGGGCAGGACGACGCGACGATCAAGGGGTGGGCGGAGGAGATTGCCGCCGCGGTGCGCGCGGAACTCGCATGATCAAGCTGTCGGTCAACGTCAACAAAGTGGCGACGCTGCGCAACTCGCGCGGCGGGCGCGTGCCCAGCGTGCTCGAGGCGGTGAACGTGTGCCTGGCCGCCGGGGCGCCGGGCATCACCGTGCACCCGCGCGCCGACGAGCGGCACATCACCGCGAACGACACGCGCGAAATTGCGGCGCGGCTCCGGTCGGCGCGCGCCGCGAATCCCGCGATCGAGTACAACATCGAAGGCGATCCGCGGCCGGACCTGATTGCCCTGGTGCTCGAGACGAAGCCGGATCAGTGCACGCTCGTGCCCGTGACGCCCGGTGAGATTACGAGCCAGGCCGGGTGGTCGGCCGACACGTCGCCGGAGCGGCTCACCGCGATCGTGAAGCGGCTGCAGCTCGAACGCATTCGCGTCAGCATTTTCGTGGACCCGGTCGAGGCGCCCATCCGCTGGGCCAAGCGCATCGGCGCCGACCGGATCGAGTTGTACACAGAGCCGTTCGCGCGCGATTTCGAGAAGGGCGCGGCGTCGGGCCGCGCGAGCTTCGAGATGTACTCGGCGGCGGCGGAACTGGCGCACGCCCTGGGCATGGGCGTCAACGCCGGCCACGATCTCGATCTCGAAAATCTGACGCTTTTTCGGCGCCTCCCGCACCTCGACGAGGTGTCTATCGGGCACGCCCTGATGAGCCGGGCGCTCTTCCGCGGGCTGGATTCCGTGGTGCGCGAATACCTGGATGTGTTGAGATAGGACTGTGATGTCGCGCGATAACCTCGTCTTCCTCCTCTCGGGCGTGTTCTTCGGTGTGCTGGTCGGCTGGATTCTCGGCAGTCAGCGCATGGCGCCCGCGATGGCCCCGGCCGCCGTGGCCGCTCCCGCGCAGGGCGCGGGCAACTCCGCGCCGCCGCCGGCGCCCGCGCTGGATGAAGCGCGCGCCGCGGAACTGCAGAAGGTGGCGACCGCCGAGCCGAAGAACGACGCGGTGCGCGTCGAGCTCGGCAATCTCTACTTTGACTCGGAGCGCTTCGACCAGGCGATTCCCTGGTACGAGAGCGCGCTGACGCTGAGCCCGAAGAATCCCGACATCAGCACGGACCTCGGCACCGCGTACCTCTACACCCAGCAGACCGACAAGGCGATCGCGCAGTTCGAGAAGTCGATCGGGATGGACCCGAAGCACCTCAAGACCTGGCTCAACCTCGGCATCGCCAAGGCGATGGTGAAGGGCGACACGGCCGGCGGCGAAGCGGCGTGGAAGAAGGTCATCGAGATCGCGCCCGGATCCGAAGAAGCCAAGCGCGCGCAGCAGGGCATCGATGCGCTCAAGGGCGGCCACAAAGGCGCCGCCGGCGGCTAGATGTTCGCACTGATCGGCTGGCTCGGCCGCGTACTGCTGATCCTGTTCATCGTCCGTCTCGTGATGAGCCTGCTGACCGGCGGCCGTTCTCTGGGACGCCGACGCACGAGCGCGCCCGGCACGGGCGGCACCGGCAACACCCGCGGCACAGGCCGCACCCCATCAGCGATCGGAACCCGACTGGTCCGCGACCCCCATTGCGGCACGTATGTCGCCGAGACCACCGCCGTACGCACGCTGCACGGCGGGGAGATGCTCTACTTCTGCTCGAACAAGTGCCGTGACGCCTACATGGCCGCGCCGCAGGCGAACGCGTCATGAGCCGCAGCAGGTCGATGTGAAGGACGAGGCCCAGCTCCGTAACGACATCGTCGAAGTCGGCCGGCGGCTGTGGGTCCGCGGGTTCGTCGCGTCGAACGACGGCAACATCAGCGTGCGGCTCGACGAGTCGCGGCTGCTCATGACCCCCGCGAGCGTGTCGAAGGGCTTCATGACCGCCGACATGATGGTGGTCACCGACCTCGACGGGAACCTCATTGCCGGCGCGCCCGGCCGCAAGCCCTCGTCCGAGATCCAGATGCACCTCGTGGTCTACCGCAACCGGCCGGATGTGCAGGCCGTCGTGCATTCGCATCCGCCGCTGTCCACCGGGTTCGCCGTGGCCGGCATTCCGCTCGATCGCGCGGTGCTGGCGGAGGTCGTGACGACGCTCGGCAGCATTCCGATCGCGGAGTACGGCACGCCGTCCACGCCCGAACTGGCCGACGCGGTCGCGCCGTACGTGCGCGCGCACGACGGCTTGCTCCTCGCCAATCACGGCGCGCTCGCGCTCGGCAAGGACCTCTTCGCGGCGTACTACAAGATGGAGACGATCGAGCATTTCGCGAAGATCAGCCTCGTCGCGCGAATGCTCGGCCGCGAGCACGTGTTGTCGAAGGAAGAGGTGGGCCGCTTGCAGGCCCTGCGCGGGACGTACGGCATCGCGGCGCCGGCGCCGATCTGTCCAGACCCGGTCCCGGGTTCAGTCCAGGGTTCGGTCCACAGTTCAACGTCCGGTCCTGAGTGCCAGGTGCTTCAGGCGGCCGACGCGCCGGGCGAGCGGCTCGTGCCGGATACGAGCGTGGCCGGCGGCGCGGGAATCAGTGTAGGAACTGGCGGCGAGATTCGGCTAACATACGACCAACTGACGGCGCTGGTGGAAGAAGCCGTCAAGCAGATTACGC
>SCUN01000183.1 GCA_004297655.1 Acidobacteriota bacterium
GTGTGCAGCGACTGATAGCCGTTCGGCCGCGGCATCGCGATGAAGTCCTTGAACCGGCCCGGCACCGGCGACCACGTCTGGTGGATGATGCCGAGCGCCGCGTAACAGCCCTGCACGTTCTCCGCGATGATGCGCAGCGCGATGAAGTCGTAGACCTGATCGAGGGTGATGCGCTGGCGCTTCAGCTTCTGGTAGATCGAAAACAGGCGCTTGGTGCGGCCGTCGACCGAGACGACCTTGACGTGGGCCGTGTCGAGCGTCGCGGCAATCTGGCGGCGCAGTTCCTCGATCATGCCGTCGGTCGACGCGCGTTTCTCTTCGACCTGCTGGCGGAGCGCCGCGTACGCCTGCGGTTCCAGGTACCGGAACGCCAGGTCCTCCAGCTCGTTCTTGATCTTGCTCATGCCCAGCCGGTGGGCAATGGGCGCGTAGATCTCCCGCGTCTCCTGCGCGATACGCACGCGCCGCTCTTCCGAGAGGTGCTCGAGCGTCCGCATGTTATGCAGCCGGTCGGCGAGCTTCACCAGGATGACGCGGATGTCATCCACCATCGCCAGCAGCATCTTGCGGAAGCTCTCGGCCTGCCGCTCTTCGCTCGACGAGAACTGCAGCGCGCTCAACTTCGTGACGCCCTCGACGACGTGCGCGACGTCCTCGCCGAACAGTTCCCGGATCTTTTCGATCGTATTGGGCGTGTCTTCGACGACGTCGTGCAGCAGGCCCGCCGCGACCGCCACGACGTCGAGCCGCATCTCCGCGAGCATGTCGGCGACCTCGAGCGGATGGACCAGGTAGGGCTCGCCGGACCGCCGGACCTGCCCCTTATGTTCCAATGCCGAAAAGACATAGGCACGGCTCAATAACTCCGTGTCCGCCTCGGGGTTGGCGGCTTTCACTTTCTCGATGAGGTCCTCGAACCGGATCATTGATGTCGGTGTCTAAAATGATAGACTGACCCGGCTTTTTGACACCTCTCCGAAGGGGATTACTCACCATGCACTTCCGTACACGCTTCGCCCGCGGCGCCGTCCTTGCTCTAGGCCTGACGGTCGGACTCGGCTCGGTAGCCGGCTGCGGCCGCTACTCCATCAGCAACCTGCGCGCCGTCAAGGCCTTCAAAGACGGCACCGAAGCCTACAAGAAGAGCGACTTCGCGACCGCCTCCGAGCGGTTCGAGGAGTCCGTCAAGTACCTCGGCGATCAGGGTTTGGTCTACTTCTTCCTGGCCAACAGCTACGACCAGCAGTGGAAGCCCTCCCGCAAGGGCGAGCCGGCCAACGACGCCTTCATGGAGAAGGCCGTCAAGAACTACCAGCTGGCCATCGACAAGCTCACCGGCGACACCGAGAACGACAAGAAGTACCGCCAGTATTCCTACGAATACCTGATCGCCTGCTACGGCCCGGACAAGCTCGACGACTTCGCGAAGGCTGAGCCGATCGCCCTCAAGCTGATCGAGCTCAACCCGAACGAACCCGTCAACTTCCAGGCGCTCGGCCAGATGTATGAGACCCAGGGCCGGTACGACGAGGCCGAAGCGATGTTCAAGAAGGCCATCGCCGCCAAGCCGAGCGAGCCGTCCGGCTACACGGCCATCGCCGGCTACTACAACCGCCAGGGCAAGTTCGACGAGACGATGACCGCCCTCGAAGAGCGGACGAAGTACGAGCCGAATAACCCCGAGGCGTACCACTACATGGCGACGTTCTTCCAGGACAAGATCGCCAAGGACTACACGCTCTCAAAGGCCGCCCAGCGCGCCTACGCCCTGCGCGGCATCGCCGCCGAGGACAAAGCCCTCGCGCTCAACCCGAACTACGCGGAGGCGATGATCTACAAGAACATCATCCTGCGGCAGCAGGCGAACACCGAGAAGGACCCGGCCGTCCAGAAGAAGCTCATCGCCGAAGCCGAGGAACTCCGCAACAAGGGCATCGCGATCCAGAAGAAAGCCAACTCCGGGAAGTAACAGCCCGGCCGTTCCAACCAAAGGCCCGGTGGCGCCCAGCGCCACCGGGCCTTTGGTCTGTACGGCCTCCCTGCGCCCTCAGACCTTGTACCTGGCCTCTTCCCTCTTCCCTTTACCTCTGCCCTCTGCCCTGTGCCCTCTGCCCTTCTCAGCCCCGTACACGCAGAACGGGCGCGCCCACCGAAGTGGACGCGCCCGGGTGTGTTTCGCGAGGCTGGTCGGCCGCTTACTTGCCCGTCGCGGCGTTCCTCATGCCTTCCGTGACGATGCCCACCTTCGTGATGCCGGCGCCGGTGGCGGCGTCGATGATCGCGACGATTTCGCCGTAGCGGACGGTCGGCGCGCCGATGATGAAGAGCGTCTTCTCGCGGCGGGTCTCGAAGATGTCGCGCAGACGGCCCTCGAGGTCGGCGATGCCGAGTTCCTGGTGGTTCACGCTCAGGCGGCGATCGGCCGTGTATTCCACGACGATCTGATCCTGCGGCGCGGTGCTGACCGGCGCGTTGGACTCGAGCGGGAGGTTGATGTCCTCGCCCTTCTGGGTGAGCGGCAGCGTCGCCATGAAGATGATCAGGAGCACGAGCAGGACGTCGATGAGCGGCGTCACGTTCATGTCCGCGGACGCCTCGGGCTTCGTGCCCGTGACGACGCGTTCGGCACCGTGGTGCATGTGATGCGACATGGCTATTGACCTCCGCCCTTGTTGCCGCCCTGGCGCTCAGTGATGAGCGCGACGCTCTCGACCTGCGACGCGCGGAGCGCGTCCATCATCTTCATGATGCGTCCGTATTCCGCGTCCTTGTCGCCCTTGAGGTAGACGATCTGTTCCTTCTTCCCCTCGAGCGCGTTCTTCACGCGGTCCACGACTTCGGCCTCGGTCACGGGCAGGCTGTTCACGTACAGCCCGCCCTTCGAGTCGATGTTCACGATGGTCTGATCCGACGTGTCGGGCTTGTCGGTCGAGTTGTTCGCCACCGGCAGCTGCACGGGCACGCCCTGCTGCAGCATCGGCGCGATGACCATCATGATGATGAGGAGCACCAGCATGACGTCGACAAGCGGCGTGACGTTGATGTCCGATTTGACGCCGCCTTTGGCGCCGCCAACGTCCATTGACATGGCAGTCTCCTGACTACGCCGCGGTCTTCTTGATGAAGAAGTCCACGAGCTCCGACGACGAGTTATCCATCTCGACGTTGAAGTACTCGAGGCGCGTCGTGAAGTAGTTGTAGATCCAGACGGCCGGGATGGCGACGACGAGGCCGAGCGCGGTCTCGATCAGCGCTTCGGCGATACCGGCCGACACGGCGCCGAGGCCGCCCGAGCCGGTGGTCGCGATGCCCGTGAACGCCGTGATGATGCCGACGACCGTGCCGAGCAGTCCGACGAACGGCGCGGTCGCGCCGATGGTCGCGAGCGCCGGGATGCCCTTCTTCAGGTCGTTCGACGTGAGCGCCGTGGCGCGCTGAATGGCGCGGCGGACGGTGTCGACGAGGTCATCGCGGTTGAGCGCCCCGCCGGCGTCATGCTGGAACTGGTATTCCTGCAGACCCGCGAGCACGACCTTGGCGAGGTGGCTGTACTGGTACGTCTTCGATTGAGAGACAGCCAATGCATCCTTCAAACGGCCTTCCTTGAGGTGCTTGGCCACCTGCGGAGCGTAGAGCTTGGACTGCTTGCGCGCCTGCGAAAACGTGTACAGGCGCTCGATCGCGACACCAAAGGACCACATCGACATGAAAATCAACACGAACGCGACGCCCTTCGCGACCGGGCCCATCGTGCCCCACATATCAATCAAGTTCATTGAACCCATTACAGCCTCCGAAATACGAACGTGAGTCTTTCCCTACCAGAACCCTGGAACCCTGGAACTCTGGAACCCTGAACCCTACTGCAACGTGAAGTTGACCGTGACCGTCATGATGACCGGCACCGGCACGCCGTTGAGCGTCGTCGGCGTATACCGCCACTGCTTGACGGCGTCGAGCGCCGCCTGGTCGAGCAGCGGAATCGATTTGAGCACCTTCACGTCGGTCACCGTGCCGTCCTTGCCGATCACGGCTTCGAGGATGACGATACCCGAGACGCGCGCCGACTGTGCGATCGGCGGGTAGGTCGGCGGCACGTATTTCACGCGCTCCGGCGCCTTGACGTTGCCGCCCACGCGCACCGGTTCCTGCTTCGGCGGAGGCGGGGGTGCCGGAATTCCGCCAACGACGCCGCCCGCGACGCCGCCCGGCACACCGCCGGCGACACCACCAACGACGCCCACACCCGCGCCGACGTTGATCGGCGGCGGTTCAGGTCGGATTTCCTTCGGCGCCTCGATCGGCACCGCATTCGGATTCGGGATCTCGATGAGCTTCGGCTGCGGGGCCGCCGGAGCCGGCGGCGGGGGTGGCGGCGGCGGCGGAGGCGGCGGGGCCGCCACGAACGCCATCATCGACGGGACGTCCGGCAGATTGCCGGTCGCCAGCAGCGGAATCACCACCAGCAGGAACAGCACGACAAAGTGCGCCAGGATCGAGAGCGGCACCGTGTACCACTGCTTCGTGCCCAACTTCACTGTCGGGTCTGAGACGTCTCCAAACATTTCACGCGGCACAGTGCCTCCTGCGAAGGCGGGGATTATCCAGTACCAAAACGAACGGTGTCAATGAATCAACGGTTACACACCGTTAGCGACTTAGACACCAGCTCTCGGAAAATGGCTCGTTTCGCCTACTTTTCCGAGCCAATTCGCATGCCATAGAACGACCGGTGCACGAAGAAGGCCGAGACCACAAAGAACAGCCCCGCCAGCACATGGCTCAGCATCGGCCCCTGCTCCGCCGTCAGGCTCACGGCCAGCTCCACCGCCAGCAAACCGAACAGCGTCGTGAACTTGATGACCGGGTTCATGGCCACCGACGAGGTGTCCTTGAAGGGGTCGCCCACCGTGTCGCCGACCACCGTCGCGTCGTGGAGCGGCGTGCCCTTCTTCTTGAGCTCGACCTCGACGACCTTCTTCGCGTTGTCCCACGCGCCGCCGGCATTCGCCATGAAGATCGCCTGGTAGAGGCCGAAGAGCGCGATCGAAATGAGGTAGCCGATGAAGAAGAACGGCTCGTAGAAGGCAAACGCGAGCGTGCCGAAGAACACCGCGAGGAAGATGTTGAACATGCCCTTCTGCGCGTACTGCGTGCAGATGTCGACGACCTTCTTCGAGTCCTCGACCGACGCCTTCAGCGCGCCTTCGAGCTTGATGTTCTTCTTGATGAACTCGACCGCGCGGTAGGCGCCGGTCGTCACGGCCTGAATCGACGCGCCCGTGAACCAGTAGATCATCGCGCCGCCGGTGATCAGGCCGAGCAGGAACGGCGGGTGCAGGATCGACAGCCGGTCGATGTCGGTCGTGAGGCCGTTGGTCAGCGACACGATGATCGAGAAGATCATCGTCGTCGCGCCGACGACGGCCGTGCCGATGAGCACGGGCTTGGCGGTGGCCTTGAAGGTGTTGCCCGCGCCGTCGTTCTCCTCGAGGTTGTGCTTGGCCTTCTCGAAGTTCACGTCGAAGCCGAAGTTCTTCTTCAGATCGTCTTTGATGCCGGGCATCGACTCGATCGTCGAGAGCTCGAAGACCGACTGCGCGTTGTCGGTGACCGGGCCGTACGAGTCGACGGCGATCGTCACCGGGCCCATGCCGAGGAAGCCGAACGCCACGAGGCCGAACGCAAACACGGCCGGCGCGACCATCAGCGGGATCTGGGTGCCGGCGATGTTGTTGCCCAGCCCCATCATCGAGAAGTAGTACGCGATGCCCATCAGGCCCATGATCACGATCCCGAGCCAGTAGGCCGAGAAGTTGCCGGCCACCAGGCCCGACAGGATGTTCAGCGACGGGCCGCCCTCTTCCGACGAGGTCACGACTTCACGCACGTGCGCGGATTCCACCGAGGTGAAGACCTTGACGAGCTCGGGAATGATGGCGCCGGCGAGCGTGCCGCAGGTGATGACCGTCGAGAGCTTCCACCAGAGCGACGGATCGCCGCCCAGGGTCGGGATGAGGATGTAGGACGCGGCGTAGGTCAGCGCGACCGAGACGATCGACGTGAGCCACACGAGGCGCGTCAGCGGCGCC
>SCUN01000184.1 GCA_004297655.1 Acidobacteriota bacterium
TGCAGTTGTAGATGAGGACCGTGGGGCGGACGGCGGTGACGTGCGAGACCGCAGAAGTGACGAGGTCGCGCGGCACTCCCGCCAGGTTGCGCGCGAGATAGCGCAAGCGGAAGGTTTCTGTGGACATTGACTCCTTTGATTATGAGGCTTGAGCACCCAAAACAAAAGGCCGGCGCCCGTGAGGGACGCCGGCCTCGAGGTGTGCGTCTTGCGCCGGCCTAGTTGCCGCCGAAGAGGCGCTCGATGAGCGCCGGGAACGTCGGACGGGCCGACGGGCCCGCGTAGACGTTCTTGTAGATCGGACCGCCGCCGATGGTCGCGTCCTGGTTGCCGGCACGGCCGACCGGAGCGCCGAGCCACAGCGTGTGCGGCGTCGGGCGATAGACGTGGTTGAAGCCGACGCCCTGGCTGTAAATGATGGTGCCGGTTTCGTTGTCCCGCCGGACGATCAGCCGGGCGCTGCTGGTGTCCCAGGTGAAGCTCCAGAAGTACCAACGCGACGAATCAAACGCCAGCGTGACACGCGTGCAATCGTGAATCTGGCTCGTGTCCTCGTTATTGCCAGTAATGATGCGGCACGTCACGGCGCCAGGGGTCGCGTACTGACTCCCGCGCAGTTCGGCCGTCATGCGGTAGTCGTTCGTGGTGATGTCGTCGCTGCCTTCCTGCATGGAGAAGACTTTGCTCTTGTCGCCGGCGCCGCCTTCGTCCGCGCCGAGAATCAGCATCGAGAACTGTCCGCTCGTGAGCGTCGTGGGCAGGTTGTAGCGCACCGTGGAGTCCTGAGTGTTGAGCTTCAGGCCCTGGCCCGCGACGAAGGTCGTCGAGCCGTTGCGGGTACCCACGGTGATGCCGGT
This sequence comes from Acidobacteriota bacterium, assembly GCA_004297655.1. Taxonomy (GTDB): domain Bacteria; phylum Acidobacteriota; class Vicinamibacteria; order Vicinamibacterales; family SCN-69-37; genus SCUN01. The sequence goes on from SCUN01000184.1 coordinate 858, forward strand.
CGAGAGCGGATCATAGAGCGTATTGCCGCTGATGAACGCCGCGACCTGGGTCTTGAACGTGGCCGTCGCCGACCAGGGACCGTTCGCGCCCTGGTACACCGCGCGCACCCGCCACGTGTGGGTCGAGTCGAGCGCCAGGCTGGCAGTGACCGTGTAGGACGTCGTCGTGATCGTCGGGTTGGCCACGAGCGTGCCCGCGGCGTCGCGCAATTCGAGCTGGTAGCTCGGCGTGATGGCGGTGTAGGTGCCGGTGACGCCCGTGAACGTCAGCACGACGGTGGCGGTCTGGAGCTGGGTGCCGCCGATCGGTGAGGTCGGAGTCGGCGCGCCCACTTTGAGCGTTTCGCCGCTCGCGCCCGCTTCGCCACTGGCGAGCGCGGTCGAGGCCGGGGAGGTCGGAGTCTTTGCGCCGCACGCGATCGCTGAACTGAGCACAGCGATACCGACGAGCAGCATCCATTTATTCTGTTTCATCGAGTGACTCTCCAAAAAAGTGACGTGTTATCATACAACGGGTTTTCGGGGACTTCGCAGACCAATTCGAGGGACGAATGACGAAGCGCGTTTTGATGGCAGTGTGTTTTGTCGGGCTGGCGGCCGGATCGGCCTCCGCCCAGACACTCAAGTGGGATCAGACCTTCATCGGCGGCGCCAACGTCGGCGCGCAGGCGAGCAGCGCGCGTGAAGAGACGACCTCGTTCAACTTCAGCCTGTACGGCGAATCGGCGACCGTGTCCAACAAGCGCTCCGTGCCGAGCGGCGTGCTGTTCGACGTGTTCGGCGCGGCGCGTATCCGCGGCAACTTCGGCGTGGGCGGCATCGCGATCATGCGCAACGCGCCGGCCGACGGCGCGGTGACCGCGTCGATTCCGAGCCCCATCTTCTTCGACCAGCCGCGTGCCGTGACCGCGACGATCGTCGAGATGAAGCACCGCGAACGCTGGGCGGGCGCGTACGGCTTCTACATGCTCAAGCTCGATGAGAAGACCGGCCTGCTGTTCATGGGCGGCCCGATGATCGTGGCGGTGGACCATGCCGTCCCGACCGCGGCCACCGTCACGGAAGGCTCGACCGCGCCGACCGTCTCGGTCAGCGTGACCGAAGCCTCGAAGACCGTGTGGGGTTACGGCGGCGGCGTGGACTTCAGCTACATGATGTCGCCGTTCGTCGGCTTCGGCGCGCAGGCGCGCTACATCGGCGCCAAGGCGAACCTCACGCCCGACAGCAAGATCACGGTCGGCGGCTTCCAGGTGAGCGCCGGCATCCGGATCTCGTTCAGCAGCAAGTAGAGCCAAGTTACAGGTCATACGTCACACGTCACAAGAACGGAACGCGCTGTCGCAGTTCTCCTCGCTTACGTCTCAGAGCCGGATGGCCTGAAACCGGAGTGAAGAGAGTCGCGACAGCGCGTTCCACGTTTGTGACGTCTGACGTGTGACGTGTAACTTG
>SCUN01000185.1 GCA_004297655.1 Acidobacteriota bacterium
TCGGGCGGCAGCGGCTTCCCCTGCTCGAGCGCATGGTCGCGGTAGTTGAGGCCGACGCACACGATCTTCTCCGGCAAGCTGACCGAGGGCGCCGAGTTCAATCCGGACGGCGCCCGGTACCTCGCGCCGGTCTCGCCGTCGAAGATCGTGTGCGTCGGCCTCAACTACCGCGACCATGCGCTCGAGCAGGGGAAGCCGCTGCCGCCCGAGCCGCTGCTGTTCATCAAGCCGTCGACGTCGGTCATCGGTCCGGGCGCCGCCATCGAGAACCCGATGTGGGCCGGACGAATCGATCACGAAGCGGAGCTCGGGATCGTGATCGGCAAGACCGCGAAGAACGTCCCCATCGGGAAGGCCCATGAGTACATCCTCGGCCTCACGTGCGTGAACGACGTCACCGCGCGCGACCTGCAGAACAAGGACGGCCAGTACACCCGCTGCAAGGGCTTCGACACGTTTGCGCCGATCGGCCCGTGCATCGCGGTCGGGCTCGACGGCAAGGACCTCGAAGTGCGCGGCTACGTCAATGGCCAGATGCGCCAGAACTCGCGCACGCGGGAGCTGATCTTCACCATCCCCGAGCTCGTGACGTTCATCACCTCGGTGATGACGTTGCTGCCGGGCGACATCATCTCCACCGGCACGCCGTCGGGCATCGGCCCGATCGCGCCCGGTGATTCCGTCACCATTCACGTTGAAGGCGTCGGCGCCCTCACCAACCCGGTCGTCGCGCGAGGCTGACCATGAAGTTCTTTCTGGATACCGGCAACATCAAGGACATCGAATCGCTCATGCCGCTCGGCATCGTCGACGGCGTCACCACGAATCCGTCGCTCATGGCGAAAGAGGGCGGCGACCCGCGCAAGATCATCAAGCAGATCTGCGAGATCGTGAAGGGGCCGGTGAGCGCCGAAGTCGTCGCGCTCGACGCCGACGGCATGATTCGCGAGGGCCGCGACTGGGCGAAACTCGACGAGCACATCGTCGTGAAGGTGCCGTTCACGCGCGAGGGCGTCAAGGCCGTGAAGACGCTGGCGGCCGACCGGATCAAGGTGAACGTGACGCTGTGTTTTCAGGCGGCGCAGGCGCTGATCGCGGCGAAAGTCGGGGCGGCCTACATCAGCCCGTTCGTCGGCCGTCTCGATGACATCGCGACCGACGGCATGGGCTTGATCCAGCAGATCGTCGACATCTACCACGCGTTCGACTACAAGACGGAGGTGCTCGTGGCCAGCGTGCGCGGCCCGATGCACATCGTCGAAGCCGCCCGCATGGGCGCGGACGTGTGCACATGCCCGCCGGCCGTGATCGAGGCGTGCTTCAAACACCCGCTGACCGACATCGGCCTCGAGAAGTTCCTGAAGGACTGGGCGGCGGCCACCAAAAAGTAGGCGCGGGCCTTCAGGCCCGCGCGACCCTCATATGGAACATCTCAAACATCTCGAAAACCTCGAACGCCTGGCGGAGCTGGGCGGCGGCGAGGACCGGCAGAAGCGCCAGCGCGACGCGGGGAAGCTGACCGCGCGCGAGCGGATCGAGCTGCTGTTCGATCCGGGCACGTTCGAGGAGATCGACAAGCTCGTCACGCACCGCTGCCGCGACTTCGGCATGGACAAGGAACTGATCCCCGGCGACGGCGTCGTCGCCGGCCACGGGCGCGTGGATGGACGGCCGGTCTATGCGTTCGCGCAGGACTTCACGGTGTTCGGCGGCTCGCTCTCGGAGACCAACGCCGAGAAGATCGTGAAGGTCATGGAGCTCGCCATGAAGATGGGCGCGCCGATGATCGGCCTCAACGATTCCGGCGGTGCGCGCATCCAGGAAGGCGTGCTGTCACTCGGCGGGTACGCCGACATCTTTCTCCGCAATACGTTGGCGTCCGGCGTGATCCCGCAGATCTCCGCGATCATGGGCCCGTGCGCGGGCGGCGCCGTGTATTCGCCGGCGATCACCGACTTCAACATCATGGTCGAGGGCTCGAGCTACATGTTCGTGACGGGCCCGGACGTCATCAAGACCGTCACGCACGAGGACGTCACCAAGGAAGACCTGGGCGGCGCCATGACGCACAACGCGACGAGCGGCGTGGCGCACTTCACGGCCGCCGACGATCGCGAGTGCATCCGCCTGATTCGCGATCTGCTCGGCTACCTGCCGTCGAACAACGTGGACGACCCGCCGTTCCGCGAGACGTCCGATCCGGTGGACCGCGAGGACGATGCGCTCGACGCGTTGATTCCGGACCAGCCGAACCAGCCGTACGACATGCACGACCTGATTCGCGTCGTCGTCGATGACGGCGCGTTCCTCGAAGTGCATCAGCACTACGCGCTCAACATCATCGTGGGCTTCGCGCGGCTCGGCGGGAAGTCGGTCGGCATCATCGCGAATCAGCCGTCGGTGCTCGCCGGCTGTCTCGACATCGACGCATCGGTCAAAGGCGCGCGGTTCGTGCGGTTTTGCGATGCGTTCAACATTCCGCTGATCGTGTTCGAGGACGTCCCGGGCTTCCTGCCGGGCGTGCGCCAGGAACACGGCGGCATCATCCGTCATGGCGCCAAGCTGCTCTATGCGTTCGCGGAGGCGACGGTGCCGAAGATCACGCTGATCACGCGCAAGGCCTACGGCGGCGCCTACTGCGTGATGGCGAGCAAGCACCTGCGGACCGACTTCAACTACGCGTTTCCGACCGCCGAGATCGCCGTCATGGGCTCCGAGGGCGCGGTCAACGTGCTCTATCGCCGCGAAATCGAGCAGGCCGCGGATCCGGCGGCGTACCGCGCCGAGAAGACGGCGGAATTCCGCGAGAAGTTCGCGAATCCGTTCGTCGCGGCCTCGCGGGGATTTGTCGACGAGGTGATTCGTCCGCGCGAGACGCGCACGAAGCTCATCGCCGCGCTGGCGAGCACCGCCAACAAGCGCGAGAAGCTGCCGCCGAAGAAGCACGGCAACATCCCGCTGTGATGCCCAAAGTCCTCATCGCAAACCGCGGCGAGATCGCCGTGCGCGTCATGCGCGCGGCCCGGGAGCTCGGATACGGCACGGTCGCCGTGTATTCCGACTGCGACCGCGACGCCCTCCACGTGCGCACCGCCGACGAGGCGTACCACATCGGCCCGAGCCCGGCCGGCGAGAGCTACCTGCGCATCGACAAG
>SCUN01000186.1 GCA_004297655.1 Acidobacteriota bacterium
AGACCGGCTCGACCGTCATGCCGAAACCGGTTTCCTTCGGCTCCGGCGTCTGATCGGGCTGCGGCTCCTGTTGTTCCTGCGGCTGCGCCACCTCGTCCTCGACGTTCAGTTCCTCGATCGTGACGTTGAGCGACTGCGGCTTGCCGTTCCGGACGACGCGCATGGGCACCGTGGTGCCCGGCGCGGTCCGCACGACCATGTCCACGAGGGCGTTGCTGTCTTTCACGGCCTTGCCGTTGAACTCGGTCACGATGTCGCCGACATGCAGGCCGGCTTTGGCGCCGGGACCGCCCGGAGTCACCACGGAAATCTCCGCGCCGCTCGCGCTCGTCAGACCGAGGTCCTTCAGATCGCGCTCGTCGATACGCTGCTTCCGGATCTGCACGCCAATGCGGCCGCGCGAGACCTTGCCGTTCTTGAGCGAGGGCAGGATGTCGCGCACCGTGTTGATCGGCACCGCGAAGCCGATGCCGAGGTTGCCGCCCGACTCGCCGTCCGAGACGATCGCCGTGTTGATACCGACGACTTCGCCGCGGATGTTGAGCAGCGGACCGCCCGAGTTGCCGTGATTGATCGCCGCGTCCGTCTGGATGTACTCGAGATCGCGGCCCGGCACGGGGTTGAGCTGCGGGTTCACGCGCGAGACGGCGCTGACCACGCCGACCGTCACGGTGTTGGCATACGAGAACGGATTGCCGATCGCCATGACCCAATCGCCGGCTTCGAGCTGGCCCGAATCACCAAACCGCACTTCCGCGGCGGTCTTCGGCGCGGGACCCACCAGCTGAATCAGCGCGCTGTCGGTGAGCACGTCGCGGCCGATGAGCCTGGCCGGCTGGCCGTCCGGATCGTTGATCTGGTCGGTGTCGAAGAAGCGGATCCGGATGTCGGACGCGCCGTCGACGACGTGGTTGTTGGTGAGGATGTAGCCGTTGGCTTTGTCGATGATGAAGCCGCTGCCGCCCGCGGCCGTGAGTTCCGGCTGTTGGTTGCGCCGGCGCGGCGATTGCGGCTGGAACCCCGGGAACTGGAACATCTCGCTCACGTCGGGGCGCCGGCGCGTCGAGAACGCCGTGATGCTCACCACGGCCGGATTCTCAGCCTTGGCGATCGTCCGGAACGTCGTCGCGTCGATCGCGCCGGTGATCGGCGCGCTGTTGGTCGCGGGAATGTTGAGCGGCCCGGCGTCCGATCGCGGCGTCAGCCCGAACTGCGACGCCAGGATCATGCCCATGGCCGTAAACGCAAACGCAATGAGAATGCCGTAGAAGACGGAAGACTTGCGGTTAGACATGTTGTTTCGCTCCACTCAGTAACACCAGTTCTGACTGACAAGGTCCGGTGACGGTCGCCGACTTCGCGCCCACCACCATGTTGATTTCGGTGCGAACACCGAATTCCTTTGTATAGATCCCCGGTTCGATCGTGAAGCCCGTCCCCGGGAGGAGCTTCCGGTCGTCCCGTGTTTCGTAGTCGTCCATATGGACGCCATTTCCATGGACTTCGATGCCGAGCGAATGGCCGGTACGATGGACGAAATAGTCGCCATAGCCGGCGCCGGCGATCACGTCGCGGCACACCCGGTCGACCTCCCAGCCCCGGACATCCCGGCCCGCCGCGATGCCGGACTGCACCTTATTAATAGCGGCGTCCCGCCCGGCCACGATCGTCGCGAACGCCTTCCCGATCTTGTCGGGGACGACATCGCCCGTGAAGCCGCACCAGGTGATATCGGCGTAGACCGCGCCCGGCGCCGGCAACTTCCCCCAGAGGTCGAGCAGGAGCACTTCGTTCGGCTTGATCGCGCGCGACACGTCCTTCGACGGCGCGTAGTGCGGATCGCCGGCGTTTTCCTGCGCTCCGACGATTGGCGCGCTGTCGGCGATCAGGCCTTCCTCGCCGAAGAACTTCACCATTTCCTGTTGGACGACGAACTCATTGAGCGCGATCCCGGCCTGCATCTT
>SCUN01000187.1 GCA_004297655.1 Acidobacteriota bacterium
CCAGCCCATGATTGCGGCAGCGCTGCGCGCACTGCCACAGACAGACGTCACCGTGATCGCTGACGGCGAGCCGCTCGACTCACACGATGTGGTCGTGTGCAGCCGTGCGTGCGACCCGCCCCCCCGGACGGCAGCCCTTCTGTTCGCGCCTGGCGGTGTCGTCCCTGCCATCGACCGGCAAGAGTCGGCGGATCTTCGCACGATCCGCGTCGCGGCCGATCTCGAATCATCACCGTGGGCGCTCACGCCGGCCTTCCCGCTCTTCGTCGCCGACGCCGTCGAGTGGCTGACCCGCCGCCAGACGCCCGCGCTCAGTAATGCCGACGTGCGCGCCATCGCGGAATCTGATACGCGCGGCACGGTCGCGCCGCGTGTCGATGAGCTGACGTACGCGACCGCATCGGCGGCGCCGCGCACGTTCTGGTTCGCACTGGCGGCGCTCGCCCTGTTGGGCATCCTGATCGACGCCTTCGTTCGGCGCCGGAACGTCGCGCTTCGAATCGTCGCTGCGGCGATGGTCGGGGCGGCGCTGGCGGGTCTCACGCTGCCGTTGGGCACGTCCGATCGCACGGCGGTCATCGTCGCTGACGCGTCCGCCTCCGTGGCCGGCCAGCAGCGCGCCATCGGCGAGCGTGTGCGACAGGAAACGTCCCGGGCCGTCGACGCCGACCGCGCGGACATCCTGCGCTTTGGCGGCACTGACACCGATATCGCTGCGGCCCTTCGGTCCGCGCGCGTCAGGCTGCCGCCGACGGGCGACCGGCGATTGCTGCTGCTTTCGGATGGGCGGCAGACGATAGGCGACGGTCTGCTGGAGGCGCGGGCGTCTGCCGCGACCGGCATCCCGATCGACGTCATCCCGATTGACAGTCGCGTGCCGGCCTACATCGAGAGGGTTGACGCGCCGGTGACCACGCGAATCGGCGCCGCCGTGCCGATTCGGATTTCGCTGAGGGGCCGGAAGGACGAGACGCTCCGTCTGACCGTGAGTCGAAACGGCCAGGCGCTCGACAGCCGCCGTGTGATCCTCAACGACGTCGGCACGGGCGCGGTGGTCATCACTGACAAGCCCATGGATGCCGGCGTCACGTTCTATCGAGCGACGCTCGCCGACGAACGAACCGGATTGACGGTGTCCGAGGCCGGCGCCGGCGTGGCTGTCGAGGGGCGCGGACGCGTGCTCGTGATCTCCGAGCGGCGGGGCGTCTTCACACAATTGATCGGCGGCGGACCGCTCAACGCCGTGAACATCGCGCCGGCAGCGGCGCCGGATACCCGCGAGACACTCTCGGCGTTCAGTGCGATCGTGATGGATGCGGTGCCGCCGCACCGATTGACGGGGCGCCAACTGGACGCGATCGCGGCCGCCGTCGCGATCGACGGCGCCGGTCTGCTCGTGCTCGGCAACCGCGAGAGCCTCGATCCCTCCGAGTTTCCCGCCAGCGCGTTTGTCGACTCGCTGCCCGTCGACTTCACCGAACTGTCCGCGCCGCCATCGACGGCAACGTCGCTGGCCCTCCTCGTCGACATCTCCGGCAGCATGGCGGCGACGTCGGACGGCGTCACCAAGATCTCCGCCGCGCGCGATGCCATCGCGCGCGCGTTGTCCGTCGTGCCGAAGACGGATGCCGTCGAAGTCATTGGGTTTGCCGCGGCCCCATCGGTCGTCATCGGTCCGAACGACCCACGCGACGCCCAGTCGATCGCGGCAAAGCTGAGCGCGCTCTCTCCGTCCGGCACCACCGCGCTCTCGCCCGCCGTTCGCGACGCCGTCGCGTGGCTCAAACAGACACCGGGCCGGCGTCGGCGGCTCCTGCTCGTCACCGACGGCAAGACGTCGGTCGCCGACGCCGAAGCGACGCGCGCCGCCGTCAGCGGCCAGTCCATCGAGGTGTCCGTTGTGACGATCGGTGTCGACGCTGAGCGCGACTGGCTCGTGGAGCTGGCAGCGGCTAACGGCGGCCGCGCGGTGTTCCCCGACCGCCTGAGCGATCTCGCGCGACTGGTGGCGCGCGAAGCGTCGCCGTCCGGCGATGGCCGGGACATCAGCGAACGCTTCGTCGTCAGAGCCGGCACGCATCCCCTCGCGCCCGGACCGCGTGGGCCAACGCTCGATGGCTACATCGCCGGGCGCCTTCGCGACGGCGCAGTCGCCGCATGGAAATCCCAACGAGACGACGCGGTGCTCGCGGCCTGGGCGCGCGGCCTCGGTCGCGTTGCGGTCTTCAGCAGCGACCTTGACGGCGCGTGGGGCCAGCCGCTGCGTTCATGGGCGCCGAACGCCGCGTTCTGGACGCGGGCGATCCAGTGGCTCGCTCGCGGCAGTGACCTCACGGGCCTCGACGCCGAGCTGGCGTTATCGACTGAAGGGCCACGCCTCGTCGTTGACATCGGCCGGCTTCCGCGTCTCCGAACCGCGCTGCCGCAGGTTCGCGCCTCGATCGCCGGGCCTTCGGGTCAAACACTGGCCGTCATGCTGCACGCGGTCTCGCCGACGCGATTTGAAGGCGCAGCCGCGCTCGCGGAGGCCGGCGACTACCGGGCGTCGATCACGGTGTCGGATGCCTCCGTGTTGGAACAGCGGGCAACGCGCGGCTGGTACTGGACCGGCGACCAGGAGTCGCAGTCGCGCGGAATGAACGTGCCGCTACTCGGGGAGATCGCGCGCACGTCGGGTGGGCGCGTGCTGGCGCCGCTCGGCTCATCCGGAGAATCCGCGGACGGCGTCTTCAGCGGACCCCGCCAGCGGAGTCGCGTGAACCCGATGGCGTGGCTGCTCGTGGCGGCGCTGGCGTTACTGTCTTTTGACTATCTGCGCAGGATCAACGAGGTCTGATTCATGAAACGCACTCTATGGTTGATCGTGGGCGTCGCCGCGGCCGTCATCGCCTCCAAGCTGCTCGTGGAGAATGTCCTCGGCATCGATCTCGAAGGACTCGTCGAGGGATGGATGGCCAACGCCGGGGCCGGCAGCGCGGCGGTGCTCGTCGCCCTGCTGGCGGCCGATCTGTTTCTGCCGGTGCCGTCCAGTCTGATCATGGTGCTCAGCGGCGCGGCGTTCGGCGTCGTGTGGGGCTCGGTCTTCTCGCTGGTCGGCTCGATCGGGGGCGAATGGCTGGGCTTTGAACTGGTTCGCCGCTATGGCGTCTCTGCCTCCCGCCGCATCGTTGGCGACGAGGACCTCGAGAAGATGCGAGCGGTCATGGCGCGCCACGGCGCCGCCGCGGTGCTCGTCACGCGCGCGTTGCCGGTCGTGATGGAGACGATGAGTGTGGTCGCCGGGCTGTCGCGAATGTCGCGACGGTCCTTTCTGCTGGCGTCACTCGCCGGCACGCTCCCGGTGGTCGTGGTCTACGCGTACGCCGGCGCGGTGTCGCGCGAGATCAGCAGCATCGTGCCGGCCGTGGTGATGCTCGTGGCCGTTGCCGGCGGCGCGTGGGTCTGGTACCGCGCGCGCATCGCGCCCTCCGCGTGAGCTATTTCGGCGCGCAGAACTGCGCCCATCCCTGGGCGCAGGCGCGCGCATGCAGTTGCGCTTCCGGAAGATTCGGAAGCGCGCCTTTCCCCTCGCGCAGCAACAAGGTCAAGTCGGCGGCCGACGGTTCGGACCGCTTCGGCGCTTGGCCGGCGGCGCGCGCGCGATTCGCGCAGGCCACCTGGTTGCCGAAGCCGCACGCCCGGGCGAATGCCTGATCGGCGTGGGTGTTGTCTTTCAGCCGTCCCTCGGTCATCAACACGCCCAGGTCGTTGCACGCCCAGCCGGAGCCGATGCCGCAGTAGTGGAGTTCGATCTCTTCGAGCGTGCGGCAGCCGTTCCTCCGGCCCTCGTCACACGCCTTCACCCAGAACGGCACGTGGTGGCCAGGGTGCAGGTCGCCGAGCTCTTTCGTGAATGTCAGCGTGCCGAACACGACGACCCAGATTGAGGTGTAGGCGAAGTTCCGCCGCATCTTCGGCCACTCGGCACCGAGCCGCGCCGGGTCGAGCCACGCGAGTCTCGGCGAGCGCGCGATCGCATCGATCCGGCGCACCGCGAGGTTCATGAGCGGCACCTGAAGCAACTTGTCGTAGAACGTCGGCACACCCAGGGTGCCCAGGAACCAATACAGCCATACGACGGTCGCGCCGTACGTGACGCCGAAGATGATCCGCCCCAATTCCGACTGCGGCGATGTCGACGGATCGGTAAACAGCAGGTTCATGCCGAGAAACACGGCGATCGGGATGTTGTCGTCGATGAAGTAGTAGGTTCCGGTCCAGCGGAAGTACGCGAGGCTGAACAGATACGTCGTGAGTACGGCCGAGAGCGTCATCGTGGTGACGCCGAACTTCAACTGGCCCGGCAGCGACACGAGAAAGATGAAGAGGAAGATCTGCGGCGGCAGGAACAGCTGCGTGGCGATGCCCTCACCCCAGGTGATGTCGGTCGAGCCGCTGACGATGAGCAGGAGCGATGCCAGGGCGAGCGGAAATGACGAAGGGTTGAAGATGTGAACGCGGCGGCCGCCGCGTTCCCACCGGACCAGTTCCTTCACCAGCATACCGACCGCAATCATCACGAACTGCAGCGCAAACCAGTCATCGTGGAACCGCAGGAACAGGTTCGTGCTGTAGATGATCGGAAACGGACCGAAGCCGAGCGTGAAGCTGTCGCGGCGCGACCAGCACAGCAACATGTCGAACGCGTACGCAAACACGATCTGGGCGGCGATGAGGGGCGCGGCCTCGACGATCGGCGGCCAGTAGAAGCTCCAGTACACAAAGATCGACGTGTGCGCGACCGCTTGCACGTAGTGCTGCGGCCGCAGCTGCACGTCGAACGACAGCGGGCGCCGCGACGAGGCGACGAACAGCACTCCGAGCCAGAGCAGGAGGATCGCCGTGGCGCCGACGAACGAGTTCAGCAGCGACGCGTTGTCCTGGATATGGGGCACCGCGCTGAACGCCGCGAGTCCAGCGATGAACAGCAGCGGCAGCCAGAGCGGCGATTTCTTGCCACGGCGAGGAGCGGCCATGGCCGGGGATGATACAGGAGGAGGGGCCGGCTAGTCGCCGCTCTGAGCGCGCTTGCGCAGCGTCGTGCGATTCACGCCGAGCAACTCGGCGGCCTTCACCTGGTTTCCGCCGGTGATGTCGAGCGCCTCGGCCACCATCGTCTCTTCGACGATGCCGACCACGTCATGGTAGGGCGAGCCTTCGCCGGCCGCGGCGAGCCGCTCGCGCAAGGCCTCGCGCGTGGCTTTGGCCAGCGCGGAGTCGCCCGTGCGCCGAACGGACTGGCGGCGCGCCGTCAGCGAATCGCCCAGGTCGTCGGGCGTGATGACGCCGGTCGCTGAGAGGATTCCGGCCCGTCTGAGCACGCTGGCCAGCTCGCTGATGTTGGCCGGCCATGAGTGGCCCCGGAACAACTTGGCGACCGCCGGATCGATGCCCTGAATCGGCCGGCCGATTTCACGGCTCAGCCGTCGGAGGAGCACCTCAACGAGCGGCATGATGTCATCGCGGCGCTCGCGCAGCGGCGGCAGCCGCAACGTGATCACCGCGAGCTCGTCGAACAGCTCGCGATCGAATTCGCCCTGTTCCGCCAACGGCCCAAGATCCATTTCCGTCGACGCGATCAGCCGCATCGGCAGCTGGCCGGCGTGCTCGCGCAGGCAGGCCGCGAGCCGAAGCTGGTCGCGCGTCACGAGCGCCTCGACATGCACCAGATGCACTGTGCCGACGATCTTCAACTCGCACAGCCGCTGAATCTCCGCGCCCGCCTCGGGCCCGTGGCAATCGATCAAGGTGAGCGGCTGATTGCGCCGCGCGCTGTTTTCGTGGATGGCCGCCACGATCGAACGCTTGCCGGTGCCTCGCTCGCCCACCACGAGTGCGGAGACGTCGAGTGTGGCCAGACGTCCG
>SCUN01000188.1 GCA_004297655.1 Acidobacteriota bacterium
TCGACGGTGACCAACCGCGCGTATGTCGCGCCGTCATCGATCGGGGAGGAGATCATGGTCCCCGTCGAACGGGTCACGAAAGAGCTCTTTGGCGACATCCCCGTGATTCCCATCATGGGCACGGGCGCCACCGACTCCCAACCGTTTCGCGTGATCGGCATCAAGGCGTACGGCGTGTCCGGCATCATGGGCGATCCGAACGACAACCGGGCGCACGGCAAAGACGAGCGCCTGCGGATCAAGAGCTTCTTCGACGGGCAGGAGTTTCTGCTGCGCCTGACGAAGCGGCTGACGTCGCGCCCGGCGAGCCGGTAGCGCCATGACGTTGAAATCTCCGATCCTTGTGCTGGGGCTGGCGGCGGTCGTGTGGTCGCCGGTGCTCGCGCAGGATCCGCCGCCGCGCGCGCCCGGCGCGCCGGCCGCGATCACCGATCGCGTCTTTGCCGCCGGCGCGACAACGATTCCGTTCTTCCCGCTGGGCGAATCAGTGCTCGCGTTGCGCGGCCCGTCACGTCCTGGAGTGTTCGTCTCCGCCGTCGGCCGGCGCGCGATCGCGATGGGCGCCGAAGATGGCCCGCTCGAGATGTGGTCCTGGCCGATCAAGTGGCTGCACGACTTCGAGCTGTCGTTCCGGATTCCGAAGTACACGGCGGCGATTCCGGGCCGCTCGGTGGCGCAGTCGGTGGTGGAGCGCCCGGAGGGCGTCACGATCGAGTACGCGCACGAGCAGTTCACGGTGCGCGAGCACATCTTCGTGCCGCTCGACGAGCCGGCCGTCGTGATCCTGCTCGAGGTGGACGCCATTCGTCCGCTCGACGTCATCGCCCAGTTCACGCCGGACATTCACTACGCCTGGCCCGCCGGCCTCGGCGGGCAGTATCTCGTGTGGGAACAAAACGCGCGCGCGTTCCTGTTTTCCGAAGGGAAGCGCGGGATCAACGCCTTTCTGGGTTCACCGGCGGTGACGCAGGCGTCCGACGTGCCGGCGCATATGCTCTCGGCGGCGCGGCCGCAGCTGGTGCTCGGGGTCGGCGGCGACACCGAGCGCTATACCGCGCCCAAATTGGGCGAACCGCCCGGACGTAACGTGAATCTGCACGCGGCCTACATCCCCATCGTGCTCGCGGGCGGCCAGATGTCGCGCGACGACGCGCTGGCGCTCTACCGGCGGCTGAGCGCGCCCGGCGCAGCCGAACAGGAATGGAAGAAGCGCGTGGCCCACGCGGCAGCCCTCGGCGACACGATGTTCTCGCTGCGCTCTCCGGACGCGCGTCTCAATATGGCGGTCGAGTACGCAAAGGTCAATCTCGATGAGTCACTGGTATGCAATCCCGACCTCGGCTGCGGCCTGGTGGCGGGATACGGATTGTCGGGTGCGGCCACCGATCGCCCGGGGTTCGGCTGGTTCTTCGGCGGCGACGCGTCGATCAACTCGTTTGCGATGACCGGAACCGGCCAGGCCGCGCTCGTGCGCGAAGGCGCGCTGCAGTTCTTCTCGAAGTACCAGCGGGCGGACGGCAAGATCACCCACGAGATCTCCCAGGGCGCGGGCCGCGTCGACTGGTTCAGTTATCCGTATCCGTACTATCACGGCGACACGACGCCGTTCTGGATTCTCTCGGCCGGCGAGTACTGGCGTCAGACCGGCGACACGGCGACGATCCGCGCGCTCTGGTCGAATCTCAAGCGCGCGTACGATTGGTCGCGCGCGACCGATGTCGACGGGGACGGCCTGATGG
>SCUN01000189.1 GCA_004297655.1 Acidobacteriota bacterium
GCCGATCGAGTGCGATCTTGCGCCGGATCTGCCGGAATTGACGGTGGATCCGGATCGCATCGTACAGGCCCTCGTGAATCTGCTGTCGAACGCCATCAAGTTCTCGCCGGCCGGTGCCAGCGTGCGTCTGTCCGCGCGCGCCGAGCGCGGCGGCATCCTGTGCACGGTCACCGACCGCGGTCCGGGGATGACGCCCGAAGAGCGCGACCGGCTGTTCCAGCCGTTCGTTCAACTCGCCGGCGGCGTCAAACTCGGCGGCACCGGCCTCGGCCTCGTCATCACGCGCCACATCATCGAGCAGCACGGTGGTTCGATCTCCGTCGCCAGCACACCCGGCCAGGGATCTTCTTTTTCGTTCTGGGTTAGGTAGGGGTCCGTCCCCCTACGCGCTGACGGCGACGGCGGCGGGGCGGAGGACGTCGTCGGCGATCAGGTAGCCGGGACGGACGACGCCGACGACGGTGTTCGGGGCGACGCCAGCAGGGGCTGGGACGCTCGAGACGGCTTCGTGAACCGCCGGATCGAAAGGCTGGCCCAGCGGATCGAGACGCTTCACACCCAGGCTCTCGAGCGTCGTGAGGAACTGCTGACGCACGATCGACACGCCGGCCACGAAGGGATCCGCCGAGTTCGGCGCTGAGTCGAGCGCGCGGTCGAGATTGTCGAGCACTTCGAGAAACGAGACGATCAACGACCGGCGGCCCCGCTCGACGTCCTTCGACAGCTCCTTCCGCAATCGCGCCCGCGCATCGTCAAACTCCGATGACGCGGACTTGTATTGCGCGATCAGCCGCTGAATCTCCTCGTCCTTGGCCGCGAGCTTCTGCTCGAGCTCGACGACATACGACGGTCTGGTTTCGGGCTTCTCTTCGACTTCGCCGGATTCGCTCGTGGCCTGCGCCCACCAGCGCCGGTCGGTGACTTTGAGGTCGCTCATGGTTCCTTATGAAAACGAAAACGCCAGCGCGTCGGCCGCCACGTCGATCGTGACCGTGCCGCCGGTTTCCAGCTTGCCGAAGAGAATCTCGTCGGTCAGCGGATCGCGCACTTCCTTCTGAATCACGCGCGCCAACGGGCGCGCGCCAAACACGGGGTCGTACCCCTTCGTGCCCAGCCAGGTCCGGGCGGCCGGCGTCAGCGTGATCGCCACGTGACGTTCCGACAACTGCGCTTCAAGCTGCAGGATGAACTTCTCGACGATGGTCTCCATCACCGCCGGCGTCAGAGCGCCGAACGTCACAATGGCGTCGAGTCGATTGCGGAACTCCGGGCTGAACACGCGTTCGATCGCGGCCTTCGACTGCCCGGATTTTCCACCGACGGCTTCGCCGAACCCCATCGACTTCGCGCTCATCTCCCGAGAGCCGGCATTCGACGTCATGATCAGCACGACGTTGCGGAAGTCGGCCTTGCGCCCGGTGTTGTCGGTCAGCGTCGCGTGGTCCATGACCTGCAGCAGGATGTTGTAGATGTCCGGATGCGCCTTCTCAATCTCGTCAAGCAGCACGACGGCGTACGGATGCGAGCGCACGGCATCGACGAGCTGGCCACCCTGCTCGAAGCCGACATACCCGGGCGGCGCGCCGATCAGGCGCGCGACCGCGTGCTTCTCCATGTACTCCGACATGTCGAACCGGATGAACTCGTTGCCCAGATGGAGCGCGAGCTGCTTGGCCAGCTCCGTCTTGCCAACGCCGGTCGGACCCGTGAAGAGAAAGCTTCCCGACGGCTTCTCGGGATTCCCGAGCCCTGCGCGCGATCGCTTGATCGACTGCGCGACGGCGTGCACGGCCTCCTTCTGACCGAAGACAACCCGCTCGAGCGCGGCCTCGAGATCGCGCAGGCGTTCCCGGTCAGACGCCGACGCCTGGCGCTCCGGAATCCGCGCCATCTTCGCGACGACGGCCTCGATTTCAGCCGCATCGACAACCGGCGGAACGTGGGCCGGGGCTTCAGCCCCGGCGTTGTCGCCCGAACTCAAGCTCGGGCCTACGTTGGGAGCGCCCAGCCTGGCGACCGATCCCGCTTCGTCGATGACATCGATGGCGCTGTCCGGCAGCCGTGAGTCGCGCAGATGCCGCGCGGCCAGCTTGGCCGCGGCTTCGAGCGCCGCGTCGGTGAATGTGACCTTGTGATGTTCCTCGTACCGGCTGCGCAACCCGGCCAGGATCTGTCTGGTCTCGGCGACTGACGGCTCGTCGATCGCGATTCGCTGAAGCCGGCGCGCGAGCGCGCGATCGCGCTCGACGTGTTTGAATTCTTCGAACGTCGTCGATCCGATGACACGCAGGTCGCCGGCGGCCAGAATCGGCTTGATCAGCGTGGCCAGATCCATCGTGCCGCCGGTGGTGGCGCCGGCGCCGACGGTCGAGTGGATCTCGTCGATGAACAGGATCGACTTCGGCCGGTTCGACAGCGCCTTGATCACCATCTTGAAGCGCTCTTCGAAATCGCCGCGATAACGGGTGCCGGCCAAGAGCGCGGCGGTGTCGAGTGAGAACACCTCGGCGTCCTTCAGTGGCGCCGGCGCGTCGTCCTGCACGAGTCTGGCCGCGAGGCCTTCGGCCATCGCGGTCTTGCCGACGCCCGCTTCGCCCACGAAGACCGGGTTGTTCTTGCGCCGGCGGCACAGCACTTCGATCGTGCGTTTGAGTTCCGCCGTGCGGCCCACCAGCGGATCCAATTTGCCGGCCCGCGCTCTCTCGGTGAGGTTCACGCAGTAGGCGCCAAGCGGATCACGCTGCGAGGCGCCGCCCTCGTCGCCCGTGCCGGCCGGCGCGGGGCCGTCGCCCCGTACCGGGTCGCCGGCCGATGGCAGCTTGCTCACGCCATGAGAGATGTATTCGAGGATGTCGAGCCGCGTGATGTGCTGCGCGTCGAGGAGCTTGGCGGCCTGCGATCTCGGCTGCTGCAGGATCGCCGCCAGCACGTCGCCCGCGCGAACTTCCTGGCGGCCGGCGCTCTGCACGTGCAGCACGGCCGTCTGAAGCACGCGCTGGAATGCCGCCGTTTGCTCGGGCTGGCGTTCGTGTCCGCGCTTCCAGCGTTCGACCGATGATTCGAGGTACTCCTGAAGATCCTGCCGAAGTTTCGGCAAGTCGGCGCCGCAGGCCGTCAGAATGGCCTCGCCCTCCGGGTCGTGCGCGAGCGCGTAGAGCAGATGCTCCAGCGTGAGATAGGCATGCTCGCGCGAGGCCGCCTCGCGATACGAGACGCTCAGCACGACTTCCAATGACGCGGAGAACATCGTCCAATCTTAACTAGAATGGCCTGAGAGGATGCGATTCAACATGCGCCGCCGATATCTCTTCCTTGCGTCACTGGCACTCATCGTCTCGGCCGTCGTTCCGGGTGTTCGCGCGCAGGCGCCGGCCTCCGCGAGAGCGACGACAGGTCGGCCCGCGGTCGTCACGATTGCGCACTTCAACGACGTCTACGAAATCGGTCCGATCGAGGGCGGCAAGTCCGGCGGCCTCGCCCGAGTGGCGACGGTGCTCTCCCAGCTCAGACGATCCAACGCACCGCTCCTGGTCACGCTCGGCGGCGACTACGTGTCGCCATCTGCGCTCGGCACCGCGCGCATCAACGGCGAAGCGCTCGCCGGCCGGCAGATGGTGGACGTCCTCAACGCCACCGGCCTCGAGTGGGCGACGCTCGGCAATCACGAGTTCGACATCTCGGAGGCCGCATTCAAGCAGCGGATGGCCGAGTCGAAATTCAAGATCGTCGTGTCCAATGTCACCGGCGCGAACGACCAACCGTTTGCCAACACGCTGCGAACGGCGATCGTGCCGGTGCAAGCCGGCGGCCGGACGATTCGGATCGGCATCATCGGGCTCGTGATCGACGCCAACAAGAAGGGGTGGGTGAAGTACCTGCCGGTGATCCCCAGCGCTCGCTCGGCGATTGCCGAGCTCTCCGGAAAGGTCGACGCGATCGTCGCGCTGACCCACCTGACGCTGGCCGGCGACGCCGAGCTGGCGGCGAGCGTGCCTGAGATCGACCTGATCCTCGGCGGACACGAACACGAGAACTGGGCGCTGCGCCGCGGCGAGCACTTCACGCCGATCATCAAAGCCGACGCGAACGTCCGGTCGCTCGCGATTGTCTCGATGGCATTTGGCGCAACAGGCGCTCGTCCCTCGGTCAGCGCCAGGCTCCAGTTGATCGACGGAACGGTCAAACCGCTGCCGTCGGTCGATGCGCTCGTGAAGAAGTGGACCGATACCGCGTTCGACGCGTTCCGCAAAGACGGCTTTGCCCCGGAGGCCTCCGTCGTCACACTCACGGAACCGCTCGACGGCCGCGAGTCGGTCGTGCGCAATCGTGACGGCAAGCTCACGCAGATCATCGCGAATGCTCTGCAGCACGACGCCGGCGCGGACATCGGCATCTTCAACGGCGGATCGGTGCGTATTGACGATGTGCTCCAGGCCGGGCCGTTGACGGAGTACGACATCATTCGCGTCCTTCCGTTCGGCGGCAAAGTGCTCAAAGTGTCGATGGACGGGGCGTTGATCGCGCGCGTGCTCGATACGGGCCTCGGCAACCAGGGCACCGGCGGTTTCCTGCATTCAAGCGACGGCATGAAGCGGGGCAGCGCCGGCTGGACGCTGAACGGCGTTCCGCTCGAGGCCGCGAAGGCCTACACGGTCGGGATCTCGGATTTTCTGATGACGGGCGGCGAGACCAACCTGGCCTATCTCACGCGCACGGCAGCCGGGGTTCACAGCATCGAGGAATTCCGCGATATCCGTCGCGCGGTGATCGACGAACTGAAGCGCGTCTATCGTTAGGCGTTGCCTTCGATCACGGCGCGCAGGGGAAATCCATTCTCTTTCGCCAGCGCCTTGACCGTCTCGACCTTCGTCTCGGCGACTTCCCACGGGTACACGCCGGCCAGCCCCCGACCCTGCGTGTGAACGTGCATCATGATCCGGTAGGCCTCCGCCGGAGACTTCTGAAAGATCGACTCCAGCACGTGGATGACGAACTCCATCGTGGAGTAGTCGTCGTTGAGGAGCAGGACTTTGTAGAGCTCCGGCTCTTTCTTCTCGAGTTGGACGCGCTCTTTGACGGCGCCGCCGGCGTCCTGGTCTGGGCGTGACACGATGACTACAGCATAATGCTGTGAGGATGATGCCGCTCGGGCCCGGCCTCGACTACTTCGACCTCAATTTCATCGGCATGCCCGGCGTCATCGCCGCGGGCCTGCTGCACGGCCGCTCGGGCGTTGCGCTCGTGGACCCTGGCCCGACGACCTGTCTGGCCACGCTGAAGTCGGAACTGGCGATCCGGGGGCTGTCGACGCGGGATATCCGATGGATCCTGCTCACGCACATCCACCTGGATCATGCCGCCGCCACGGGCTCGCTCGTGGCGGAGTGCCCGAAGGCGCGTGTGATCGTGCACGAACGAGGCGCGCCCCATCTCATCGACCCGTCGAAGCTCCTCGCGAGCGCCACGCGGTTGTATGGCGCCGACATGGAGCGGCTGTGGGGAGAAATCCGGCCCGTGCCGGCGGCCAACATTGATGTCGTTGGCGACAGCGCGCGGATGGACATCGCCGGACACGACGTGGACATTGCGTACACGCCGGGCCATGCCTGGCACCACATCAGCTTCTTCCTTCGTGATGCCAGGGTGGCATTCGTCGGCGACACCGCCGGCATCTGCCGCCCGAGCGGCCGTCTCGTCCTGCCGCCAACGCCGCCGCCCGATATCGATCTTGAGGCGTGGCGCATCAGCACCGAGCGCATCCTGTCCTGGAATCCCGATGTGCTGTTTCTCACGCATTTCGGTCCGCAGGCGGCGCCGCGTGTTCACTTTCACGACATGTGGAAGCGCATGGACGACTGGAGCGCCAAAGTGCAGGCGTCGCTGATCCGCGAAGGCACCGACGAAGAGCGCGCCCGGCAATTCGACGAGCTGATCGTCAGCGAGATTTCACAGATGACGACCGATGAGGAGGCGAAGTCGTACGCGCGAGCGGGTCGCTTCGATTTCTCCTGGACCGGCCTGGCCAGGTATTGGAGGAAGAAGAATGCCGTCAAGTAGCCGTGACTTGCTCACGAAGACGGCCGCGCGCGCCGTCGAGTACCTCGATCGAGTCGGCGACCGGCCTGTGAAGGCCGCGACCACCAGCGCCGACCTCAAGAAGGTTCTCGGCGGGCCGTTGAGCAAGGCGGGCGAACCGGCCGATCAGGTGATCGATCGTCTGGCGACGGCCGCCATGACAGGCACCGTCGCCACTGCCGGTCCGAGGTACTTTGGCTTCGTGGTCGGCGGCAGTGTGCCGGCCGCGGTCGCCGCCGACTGGCTGGTGTCCACCTGGGATCAGAACGCCGGTATCTACGCGCTGTCGCCGCTCGTCTCGGTGGTCGAGGAAATCGCGGGCGACTGGCTGAAGAGCATCGCGGGATTGAGAAGTGACGCGAGCGTGGGGTTCGTCACGGGGTGTCAGATGGCGAACTTCACGGCGCTCGCCTCCGCCCGCCATCATGTGTTGCGAAACGCGGGGTGGGACGTCGAGGCGCGCGGGCTTTCCGGCGCGCCCAAGGTCACGATCATCACGTCGGACGAATCGCACTACACGATCTTCATGGCGCTGCGGCTCCTCGGCTTCGGGGCGGAGACGCCGATTCGGATTCCGACCGACGGCCAGGGCCGGATGCGCGCCGATGCGCTTGCGAACACCCTCGCGGGCATCACCGGCCCCTGCATCGTCTGTGCCCAGGCCGGGAACGTCAATACCGGCGCCTTCGACCCCATCGCCGAGATCGCCGACATTGTCGATGCGCACTCTGGAACCTGGCTGCATGTTGATGGCGCTTTCGGCCTCTGGGCCGCGGCCAGTCCGAGCCGTGCGCATCTTGTGAAGGGCATCGATCGCGCTGACTCCGTCGCCAGCGACGCGCACAAATGGCTCAACGTGCCGTACGACTGCGGCCTCGTGTTCACGAAACACCCGGAAGCGCATCGGAGCGCGATGTCGCTCGCCGCGGCCTACATCCAGGCGACTGCGGTAGAGCGCGATCCGCATGAATTCACGCCGGAGGAGTCACGCCGCGGCCGCGCGGTGCCGGTGTATGCCGCGTTGCGCTCGCTTGGCTCGAATGGGCTCGGCGAGCTGATCGAGCGCAACTGCCGGCTCGCGACCCGCATGGCGGATCGGCTCTCGAAGCAGAACGGCGTGCGAATCCTCAACGACGTCGTGCTCAACCAGGTGCTGGTGCGCTTCGAGGCCGATGGCGCCGACGCCGATCAACTGACGAGAGATGTGATTGCCGGTGTTCAGCAGGAAGGCACGTGCTGGCTGGGCGGCACGACCTGGCACCGGATGGCGGCGATGCGCGTGGCCGTCAGCAACTGGTCAACCACTGACGCCGACATCGACCGGTCGGCCGACGCCATCATTTCCGTATGGCTTTCGCGATCTCGGCGCTGATCTCGCGCAACCGCTTCTGTTCTTCGCCGTACTTGGCCCAGTCGCCCGCGCGCATCGCCTTGTCCGCGCGATCGATGGTCGCCGTCAGCTCCTCGGCCAACTGAGCCAGCGTCAGATTCGACGCGAGCGGCGGACCGGGCAGTTCCGCCGGCATCGCCGACGTCGCTTCCACCACGGACGTCGTGTCGGATTGCAGCCGATCGGGCTCGAGGCCCGCCGCGGCGGACGGCCCGAAGATCTCGACGATGGCTTTCGTCAGCGTCTCGGCCA
>SCUN01000023.1 GCA_004297655.1 Acidobacteriota bacterium
CGTGGCTGGCCGTCGCCATGCTGATGGTCGCGGCGGCGTGCGGCGGGTCGAAGCCGCCGGAGCCCGCCGCCACTCAGGCGCAGGTGGCTGCGGCCGACAGCAAGAAGAAGCAGCCGGGCCTCGACACGGAGCCCGCGGCGCGGCCCAAGGTCGTGATCCTCGGCGACAGCATCACGGCTGGACTTGGCGTGCTGCAGGTCGACGCGTATCCGGCGCTCGTGCAGGCCGACATCGACGCGGAGGGCTACAACATCGAGGTCGTCAACGCCGGCGAATCGGGCGACACGTCCGCGACCGCGCTGCGGCGGCTGGATGGGCTGCTCGATCCGAACGTCAAGATCCTGATCCTCGCGGTCGGCGGCAACGACGCGCTGCGCGGCATTCCGCCATCGTCGACCTACGAGAACGTGCTGGCCGCCGTGAAGAAGGCGCAGGCCAAGGGCGTCGACGTCCTCGTCGCCGGCATGCAGGCGCCGCCGAATCTCGGCGAGGACTACACGGTCGCGTTTCAGCGGGTCTTCCCGAAAGTCACGCGCGAAACCTCGGCGGTGCTGCTGCCGTTCCTGCTCGAGGGCGTCGCCGGCCACCCGGAACTGAACCAGGACGACGGCATCCACCCGACGCCGGAAGGCCACAAGCGCATCGCCGCGCTCGTCTACGAGAAGCTCAAGCCGATGCTCGACGACCTCGTGAACCGATGATCGAGTTGATCAATGTGTCTCGCACCGTCACGAGCGGCGCGGGCCCCCTCACGATTCTCCATCCCACGTCGTTGCGCTTCGAACGCGGCCAGGCCGTGGCGATCACCGGCGCGTCGGGCAGCGGCAAGTCCACGCTGCTCGGCCTGATCGCAGGGCTGGATTCGCCGACGACCGGCCAGATCATGATCGGCGCCGAGGACATCACCACGCTCGATGAAGAGACGCTCGCGCGCCTGCGCGGCTCGAAGATCGGCATCGTCTTCCAGTTCTTCCACTTGATTCCGTCGCTGACCGCGCTCGAAAACGTGATGGTGCCGCTCGAGATCGCGGGCGCGCGGGACGCGCGCGCCCGGGCGCAGGCGCTCATCGACGAGGTGGGGCTCGCCGGCCGCGGCCATCACTATCCGTCGCAGCTCTCCGGCGGCGAGCAGCAGCGCGTGGCAATCGCGCGCGCGCTGGCGAACGACCCGGACGTGATTCTCGCCGACGAGCCGACGGGCAATCTCGACAGCCGCACGGGCGAGCAGGTGATCGACCTGCTCGTGGACGTCAACCGCAAGCGCGGGCGCACGCTCGTGCTCGTGACCCACGATCTCGAGCTGGCTGCGCGCGCCGACCGCACGATCCGCCTGCGCGACGGCCACGTCGTGAGCGACCTTGCCCGACAGAACTGACGTGCTGTTCGTCCTTCGAATGGCCTGGCGCGAGACGCGCGCCGCGTGGCTGCGCCTCGTGTTCTTCTTCATCTGCGTCTCGATCGGCGTCGCGGCGATCATCGCGCTGCGCAGCGTGATCCAGAACGTGCGGCAAGTGATGACGCGCGAAGCCCGCAACCTGATCGCGGCCGATCTGCTCGTCGAATCCAACCGCCCCCTCACGGCCGCGCAGCAGGCGGCGCTCGAGCCCGCGGCGCAGGCGCGTCCGATTCTGGCGCGATCCACGCTGGTGCAGACGCTGACGATGATGCGGCCGGGCGCGGGGGTGGGTCTCGAGACGGCGCGGCTCGCCGAGATCCGCGGCGTGGATGCCGTGTATCCGCTGTACGGCACGATGACGCTCGAGAGCGGCCGGCCGTACTCGCACACGCTCCTCGCCGATCACGGCGCCATCGTGCAGCCGGACGTGCTGGCGCAGCTCGGCGTGAAGGTCGGCGACACGCTGATCATCGCCGGCCAGGCGTTTGCCATCCGGGACGTGCTCGTGAAGGAGACCGTGCAGCGGCGCGGCGGCGTGTCGTTCGGGCCGCGCGTGTACGTCGATCTCGACGCGATGCGGCAACTCCCGGTGTTCGGGTTCGGCAGCCGCGTGAACTACGCCTGGATGTTCAAGGTCGCCGACGAGCGCACGTTGACCGACGTGGAGGGCCACCTGAACGCGGTGTTCGCGAAGACGCCGGTGAACGTCGTGACCTGGAAGCGGCTCGAAGATCGCATCGGCAACGCGCTCTCGGTCGGCGAGGACTACCTCTCGCTCATCGGCTTCGCCATCGTCGTGCTCGGCGGGATCGGCGTGTGGAGCGTCACGCGTGTCTTCATCCAGCAGAAGCTCCAGACGATCGCGGTGCTGAAGTGCCTCGGGGCCTCGTCGGCGCAGACGGTGTGGACGTACGTGATCCAGATCACCGCGCTCAGCCTGGCCGGGTGCGTGCTCGGCGCCGGCATTGCCGCAGCGGCGCTGACGGCGATTCCCGCATCGACGCTCGAGGCGCTTCGGCTCGAGTCCGTGCACCTCACGGTGTCGGCCGTCGGGCAGGGCAGCCTCGTGGGACTGCTCGTGTCGCTGCTCTTTGCGGCGGTTCCGCTGCTCGAGATCCGGCAGGTGAAGCCGTTGCTGCTGATGCGCGCCGACACCGCGCCGACGGCCCGGCGCCGCAACTGGCGGTCGGTCGCAACGCTCGCCGCGCTCGCGGCGGCGATCGCGCTCGTGGCGGTGTGGCAGGCCGGATCGCTCAAGGCCGGCGCGATTGTCACCGTCGGGTTGGGTGCGGCGGCGCTCGTGCTGCATCTGGCGAGCCGCCTTCTCGTGCTGGCCGTGCGGCCGCTCGCGCGCTCGCGCCGGTTCGCGCTGCGCCACGCCGTCGTCAGCATCGGGCGGGTCGGCGGCCAGACGCGCGTGGTCCTCATGGCCGTGGGACTTGGCGCGTTCTTCGTCCTCGGCATGCGCATCGTGCAGGCGAATCTCCTCCACGAGTTCTCGCCGGCGTCGGGCAACTCCTCGCCGGACCTCGTGCTGATCGACGTCCAACAGGACCAGGTGGACGGCATCAACCGCATCGCCGGCGCGCACGCCGCGAATCCGCCGAAGTTTGTGCCGATGATGCGCGGACGCATCGTGGGCGTGACCGGCAAACATCTGACGCTGGCGACGTCGCGCGAAGTGCAGGACCACGGGGCCGGCCTGGCGCGCGAGTTCGGGCTGACCTACCGCGCGGCGCTCGAGGACAACGAGAAGGTCGTCGCGGGCGAGTTCTGGACGACGCCGCTGGCTGAGGGCGGGCCCGGCGGGGAACTCGAGGTCTCGATCGAACAGAACCTGCAACGCAACAACAACATCGCGCTCGGCGACGTGATTCGCTTCGACCTGGCCGGACGCGACGTCGCCGCGCGCGTGACGAGCGTGCGCCGCGTCGAGTGGGACAACGTCGCGAATGGCGGATTTGTCTTCGTGTTCCGCCCGGGCGCCATCGAGCGCGTGCCGCACGCGTTCGTCACGTTCGTGACGGGGCTGGCCGATCCCGGCCGGCGATCCGGATTTCAGCGCGACCTCGCGTCCGGCTATCCCAACGTGTCCGCGATCGACGTGCGCGAGATTTTGAAGAGCGTGCAGGACATCCTCGTGAACGTGACGCTGGCGGTGACGGTCGTGGGCGCGGTGACGCTGGTGAGCGGCATCCTGATCCTGATCGGCGCCGTCGCGATGACCAAGTTCCAGCGGCTCTACGACGCGGCGATCTACCGCACGCTGGGCGCCAGCACGTGGCGTCTGGCGTCGATGGTCACGATCGAGTACGGCCTGGTCGGCGCGCTGGCGGGCGTGATGGGCGCGCTCGGCGCGCTCGCGCTGTCCTTTGTCGTGAGCCGCGAGCTCTTCGACATCGACTGGTCCGCGTCGCCGGGGCTGGTGGCGGGCGGCATCGCCGCCACGGCCGCGCTCGTGGCGGTGGTGGGGCTCGTCTCCAGCCTCGATGTGCTGTTCCGGAAGCCCCTGAGAACCCTGCGAACGGAATAGCGTAGAAGGATCACATGGTCACACACGAAATCATTGGCGACGACATGCAGGCGGTGGTGCTGAGCCTGCGGCAGACGGACGTGATTCGCGCGGAAGCCGGCGCGATGATGTTCATGACCGACGGCATCACGATGGACGCCCGGATGGACGGCGGGTTTGTCGGCGGCCTCAAGCGCAAGTTCCTGTCCGGCGAGAGCTTCTTCATCACCTATTTCACCTGCGAGGCGCCGGCGGGCCGCGTGGCTTTCGCGGCGCCGTTCCCCGGCAAGATCATCTCGCTCGACCTCGCGCACCAGGCCGTGCTGTGCCAGAAGGACGCGTTTCTCGCCGCGGTCGGCGACATCGAGATCGACATCGAGTTCACCAAGCGGCTGGGCGCCGGCTTCTTCGGCGGCGAGGGCTTCATCCTGCAGCGCCTCGAAGGCAACGGCAAGGTCTTCATGCACAGCGGCGGCACGATCATCGAGCAGCATCTGGCGGCCGGCGAGAAGCTGAAAGTGGACACCGGCTGCCTCGTGGCGTTCGACCCCAGCGTGAGCTACGACATCGAGCGCGTGGGAAATATCAAGACCAGCCTCTTCGGCGGGGAAGGCCTCTTCTTCGCGTCGATGACCGGCCCGGGGCGGGTGTGGATGCAGACGTTGCCCTTCTCGCGGCTGGCCGACCGGATCCACCAGGCGTTCCGCGGCGACAAGGAAGACACCAAGCGCGATCTCGGCGGTTTGCTGGGCGGCCTGGGCGATTTGATCGGCGGCGACCGCTAGGACTAGAATCACTGGATATCGTGGCTGCCGCAAACCTGACAGAAGCCAACCTCGCTCATTTGAAAGACATGCTGCTTCGCAAGCGCGGCGAGATCCTCGCGGTCTCGACGGGCACGCGGGCGCTGCCGGCGTCGGCCGACGTGAACAGCCGGCAGGGCGACATGGCCGATCAGGCGAGCGGGACCAACGAAGTCGAGATCCAGCTCAAGCTGAAGCAGACCGACGCCAAGATCCTGCAGGCGATCGAGGAAGCGCTCTACCGGCTCGAGAAGGGCGTCTACGGCATCTGCCGCGACTGCGGCGATCCGATCGCGATGGCCCGGCTCGAAGCGATTCCCTGGACGCGCGTCTGCATCACCTGCAAGCAAAAGCAGAACGCCTGATGGCCACCCTCAACGACGACCTCGCGCTCCTCACCGGTCTTCACAAAGACAAGCTGACCGCGCGTCAGCGTCACGTCGCGGTCGCCAGGCTCGTCTCGGACTACGAATTCAACAACGCCTATCAGTACGTCATCAACCGCGAAGACACGCACCTCGCCTGGCTCGAAGCCGCGATCGCGGATCTGGGCGGAACGCCCGGTGACGTCGCCGAGCCGGCGGTGACCGCCGCCGCGGGCAAGAAGAACGACAAGTTCCTGCCGCTCGTCGCGGAAGATTCGAAGTCCGCCGAACATCTCGTTGCCGCGTGGCGGCCGAAGATCGCCGGCATCAACAGCGAGCGCCACCGCAAGCTCGCCGGCGTGATCCTCGGCGAGACGCTCGAGCAGAAGCGCTTCTTCGACCAGATGCTCGCGGGCCAGGACGACCTGCTCGGCCGCCGGATGGCGGGCGCCTCCACCGGCGACGGAGTGCTGCCGGTCCGGTGGATCGAGTAGCCGTTCAGGTTGCTGTCGCCCTGGGTTCGAACTTAGGGAACCGGGAAGCTCACCTCAATCACGCCGTTCAGGAGTTGCGCGCGCTGCTCTCGGACATGCGCGTCTCGACGTTCATCAGCACGACACCCGTCGGCGTGAACGAACCCCAGCCCGACTACCTCAACGCCGTCGTTGTCGGCCGCACGACGCTCGGCGCGCGCGAACTGCTCAATGCGCTCCTCGCCATCGAGCGCGCGCACGGCCGCGAGCGCCGGTCCTTCAACGCGGCGCGCACGCTCGATCTCGATCTGATCCTCTACGGCGACGCCGTGATCAGCGAGCCGGGTCTCGAAGTGCCGCACCCGCGCTTCCGCGAGCGCGAGTTCGTCGTTGGCCCGCTGCGCGAAATCGCTCCGGAAATGCTCTAACGCTTTCGATACAACTCGAACGCCGGCCCCGGCCGTGTCACGCCGCCGAGATTGTTCAGCGGCAGGAAGAACGCGTCCTGCTGGTCGTAGAGGCGCGGCTGATCGTCGGCAACGGGGAATGACTCCACCAGCCTGTAGCGCGCGCTGATCGTGTCGCGCAGGCCGTCGGGCACGGCGCTGTAGAGCGTCAGCGGCGAACGCTGCACCAGGATCCAGTCCGGCAGGTCTTCGTAGCGATCGACGATGTGCTCGATCGTGTGGGGGAGCTGGACGTGACCGTACGACGCGCCGGACTGGTAGAGCGACTCGCCAGGGTGGACGAGTCCGGCCACCGCGCCCGCCACGATCACACGATTGTCCGTCTGTCCGAGCAGGTAGTCGGTCTGGATGATCCGCGCGCCGGACGGCGCCGCGATGAGTACCGCGGCAGCCAGCGCCACCGGCTGCGCGCGCCGTTCGCCGAACACGCGCGCCGCACTCACCACGGCCCACGCGGCCGCGAGGCAGAGAAACGGCATCACCGGCAGCATGTAGCGGGCAAAGACCGTATGGCCGTAGCCCGCGACGACGTAATACGCGATCGGAAAAGCGAGGACCACAGCGGCCTTGCGGAATTCGGCGAGAAGGAATGCGATCGCGCCGATGAGCCCCGCGACAAACAGCGGCCAGCCGAGCGACGCGGGCAGCGTCACCGCCGCGTGTTGCCACCAGCCGCGGGCCAGGGCGACGCCGTGCCCGACGTTGAGCGTCGCTTCCTGGGCCGTGATGTCGTGGAGGAAGCGCGGCCACTCGATGAGCACGAACGGCGAGCCGCCGACGAAGGTCGCCGCGAGCGCCAGCGCGAAGAGCGACGCATCGACGAGCGGCGGCCGGGCGGCCGGTTGACTGAGCAGCGACTCGCGCCACGTCAGCACGCCGGCGACCGCGAAGGGGACCACGACGCCCAGGCCGTTGTACTTGACCGACATCGCGAGGCCGCCGATCGCGCCGGCGATCGCGGCGCGCCGCCAGCCGCCGGACACCCGCCACGCGACGATCTCTCGGACCGCCAGCACGACGAGCGCCGCCATGGGCACGTCGGTGACGCCGAAATGGGAGTCGCGCGCCGGGAGAAACGCCACGGTCTGGAATCCGGCCGCGACGAGCGCGACGGTCTCGTTGCCCGTGACCCGTCGCGCGAGGCCGTAGAGCCACCAGGCGGTCAGCACGCCGAACAGGGCCGACAGCGCCCGGCTGATGTAGAGAAACGGCGCGATGCTCGAGCGGCGGCTCTCCACGAAGTCGCGCACGGTGGCGACACCGGAGAACGGGGAGGTCACGACGAAGTAGGCGGCGTAGGCCGCGGAGACGGCGTAAACGAACAGCGTCGGCTTATTGAAGTTGGGCGGCCGGAAGTCGCCGGTGAGCATCCCGGCGGCCGGTCCGGCGACGGCGGTTTCATCCGGCCGCGCGTTGGCGAACGGCAAGCCGAAGCCGAGGCCCCACACGCGTACGCCGAGGGCCACGAGCAAAACGGCAGCGATCGCCGCTGGCTTGCGCTCAGTTGTAGAAAACACCCGCGGACATGCTAATTTTTCTGAACGATGATTGTCACGGTTTTTCGTTCCCGCCTGCGTCCTGAAGCTCAGGACGAGTACTCGCAGTGGGCGGCTCGCATGAGCGAGCTGGCCAGGTCGATGCCCGGCTACATTTCACACAAGACGTTCACCGCGCCCGACGGCGAGCGCTGCACCATCGCCGAATTCGACACCGACGAGCACACGCGCGCGTGGTCCACGCACCCCGAGCATCAGGCCGCGAAGAAGCGCGGCCGCGAAGCGTTCTATTCGGAGTACGACATCAAGGTGTGCACCGTCGAGCGGGCACACACGTTTCCGCGGGTTACTTGACGACGATCTTTCCGCGCGCGCCCGCGGCCATGTGGCCGGGGAAGGTGCACAAGTACGGGTAGTTGCCCGCCTTGGCCGGCACGGTGAACGTCACTTCGGCGCTTTGTCCGTTCGGGATCAGCGGCGTCTGCGCCAGAATGGCGCTCTTCATCGCCGGCGGGATGTAATCGGTCGCCGGCGAGGTCGCGGCCGCTTCGGCGAAGTCGATCTGATTGGTCCCGGCCTTGAGCACGACGACGTTGTGGCGCATGACGGCCGCGGGCATCGTGCCGGTCGCCATCAGCCGGATCTTGATCACTTCGCCCGGCTTCGCCGCGATCTCGGTTGGCGCGAACTTCATGTCGTCGCCCGCCGTGATGACGACGGTCCGGACGGGGCCCTTGGGCGCGGCCTTGGTTTGCGCGGCCGCCGAACCCGCGGCGAGGACAAGCGCCAGAACGACTAGGTATACTTTCGACACGATGCGCATAGACACCCCTATTATCGCCGCGGTCGTTCTGGGCAGTGCAATTTCGATTTCCGGCGCGCAGGCGCCCCCCGACCGGGCCGCGCGCCAGGCTACGCTCATCGCCGCCTCAGGCGGGAACAAGGCCCTCGGCAAGCCCATCTTCGAGAAGATCTGCTCGAACTGCCACAAGTTCGGGACGATGGGGAAGGAGATCGGGCCGGATCTCTCGACGATCGCCGCCACCCGCAAGCGGCCCGAGATCATCGAGTCGATCCTGTTCCCGTCGAAGATCATCGCGGACCAGTACCAGCCGGTGCTGATCCAGACCAAGGACGGCGACATCGTGAGCGGCCTCGTGATCAAAGAGAACGCGCGCGCGGTCACGCTCGTGACGTCGGACCATCCCGAAAAGCCGATCGAAGTGTTGAAGTCGCAGATTCAGGCGCGGAAGAAATCCGCGGTGTCGGCGATGCCTGAAGGACTCGCGGACACCTACACGAACGAACAAGTACTGGGCCTGATCGCATTCCTCCTGGCAGGGCCAGGAGGAATCTAGAGCCGCCCTTACTGCGCTTTCTTGAAGTAGGTCTTGATCGCGTTTTCGCCGAACGTCTGCTCGCGCACGAGCCAGTCGCCGTCCATGTACCACGACTGCGTCCGGTCGCCGTTGGCCGTCGTCGTGACGATCACGACCTTGGCGCCGTCGATCTTCGCGTGCGAGACCTGCTCCATCTGGCCGCCGCGGCCCATCATCATGTTCTTGCTCTCCGACCCGTCGAGTTTGTAGGTCTGGGTCGTCGTTGAGCCGTCGCCGCCGGTCGTTTCGATCTTCAGCATCGCCGCGTCCATCGTGATGGTCATCGGGCCGCCACCGCCGCCCATGCGACCGCCGCCGCCCATGCGCGCGCCGCCGCCGCCGGCGCCGGCCATCGCGGCCATCGCCGCCGCGTTCTTCTCCGCGTCCGGCTCTCACTTGCCCGAGAAGTTCGGTTTCGCCTGAGCCAGGAGGCTGGCGGAGAGGATCACCGCCGCTGCCACCGTTAGTGCTGCTGTCATTCGCTTCATAATCACCACACTCCCGCCGCGTATTATCGGCCTTTCGATGCAAAAGAAAAGGGCGGCTTGGGGGGAGCCAAGCCGCCCGAACAACCCCGGAGTACCGGGAGTTGAGCTGTTACATCGCCTTCTTGTAGTAGACCTTGTTGGTCGTCGGTTCGCCGCCGCCGCGTCCCGGGTTGGTGGTCGCGACCACGAGGTTCGCGCCTTCCATCGAGTACACGATCGTCGTCGTCGCCGGGCCCTGGCCACGGTCAACCGTCCGAGTGATCGTGATCGTGCCGCCGGCCGACTTCGCCGTCACCTTGGCTTCCACCTGGCCCATGGGCATGGTGTGCTCGGCGCCGTCGAGCGTGTATTCCTGCTTCTGCGGGCCGTTCGGCGTCTCACGCTCGATCGTGAGGGTCGTCGCCGTCTGGGTGATCGTCATCGGACCCGGGGCGCCGCCGCCACGACCGCCGCCGCCACCCGCGCCCGCCGCCGGAGCCGGGTTCTTGTCCGCATCCGGAGCCCACTTGCCCGAGAAGTTCCCCTGCGCAAACGCGCTCGCCGCGACCAACAGCATCGCGACTGCGCCAACCACTGCCACTGCACGCTTCATAAGTAGTGCTCCCTCAATAATCGAGCGGCGAAACGCCTACTCGAATCTCAATGCTTCGATCGGATCCAGGCCGGCGGCCTTGCGCGCCGGATAGAACCCGAAGAAGACGCCGACGATGGCCGCGAAGCCGACGGCGACGAAGACCGCGTTGAGCGGCACGAGCGCGGGCCATTCCATGAACGTCTTCACGCCCCAGGACAGCCCGTAGCCGAGCGCGATGCCGATGCCGCCGCCGAACATGCTGATGACGACCGCTTCGACGAGAAACTGCAGCAGCACGTCGCGGCCGCGCGCGCCGATCGCGAGCCGCAGGCCGATCTCGCGCGTGCGCTCGGTGACCGAGACGAGCATGATGTTCATGATGCCGATGCCGCCGACGAGCAGCGACACGCCGGCGATCGAGGCGAGAAGCGACGTCATCGTGCGCGTCATCTCGGTGCGCGTTGCCGCCATGTCTTCGAGCGTGCGCGCGGTGAAGTCGTCGTCCATGCCGGGGCCGATCTTGTGGCGCTCGCGCAGGACCTGCTTCACGCGCTCGGCCGCGTCGATCACGTCGTCGGCGCTCGCGGTCGAGACGGAGATGCCCTGGATGTTCTGGTTGCCGCTGACCTTCTTCATGATGGTCGTGTACGGCGCGAAAGCGGTGTCGTCCTGGTCCTGGCCGGTCGAGGACTGGCCCTTCGGATTGAGCACGCCCACGACCGTGAACGGCTGATTCTTCACGCGGATGATCTGCCCGGTCGGATCCACGCCTTCGCCGAAGAGCGTGTTCGACACGGAGTTGCCGAGGACGATGACCTTGGTCGCGCCGCGGACGTCCTGATCGCCGAAGAACGAGCCGTACTTGATCGTCCAGAGGCGGATCTGCGGAAAGTCCACGTCCACGCCCTGCACGTTGCTCGACCAGTTCTGGTTGCCGGCGATGAGCTGGACGCGGGTCTGGAGCGTCGCGCTGACGTACTGCACGCCGGGGACATCGCGCAGCGCGGTCGCGTCTTCCGGCTTGAGCGTGGTGGCGTTGCCGCCGCCCATGCGCACGCCGCCGGTGGAGAAGTTGCCCGGCATGATCATGACCAGGTTCGTGCCGGTCTGCTTGATCTGCTCCTCGATCGCCCACTGCGCGCCCGAGCCCAGCGCGACCATCGCGATGACGGCCGCGACGCCGATGATCATGCCGAGCATCGTGAGCGCGGTCCGCATCTTGTTGCGGCCGAGCGCCTTGACGGCAATCCGAAGGGTCATGAAGACGGACATGGTGTGCGGAGGCTCCTGGCTCTAGTGCTTCTCTTCGACGTGCGGCGCCATCGTGTGACCGTGCGGCATCGGCTCGTCGACATCGGGTGGAGGAAGCGCGGCGAGTTCATCGGCGGCGTTCCGGCGTTTGGTGATCTGCTGGTCGGTCACGACCTTGCCGTCGCGGAAGCGGATGAACCGCGTGCCGTATTCGGCGATGTCCATTTCGTGCGTGATGACCATGACGGTGATGCCGCGTTCCTGATTGAGGCGCTGGAAGATGCCCATGACCTCGATGCTCGTGCGCGTGTCGAGGTTGCCCGTCGGCTCGTCGGCGAGCAGGATCGACGGCTCGTTGATGAGCGCGCGCGCGATCGCGACGCGCTGCTGCTGACCGCCCGAGAGC
The DNA here is from genome assembly GCA_004297655.1 of Acidobacteriota bacterium. Taxonomy (GTDB): domain Bacteria; phylum Acidobacteriota; class Vicinamibacteria; order Vicinamibacterales; family SCN-69-37; genus SCUN01. The sequence goes on from SCUN01000023.1 coordinate 11,611, forward strand.
TGGTTGGGCAGGTGATGGTGCCGCGAGCCCAGGCCCACCGCGTCGAGCACTTCCATCGCCTTCTTGTGGCGATCGGAGGCGCGCAGGCCGTTCTTCGAGTTGTAGAGCAGCGGCAGCTCGACGTTGTCGAGCGCCGTCGTCCGCTTCAGCAGGTTGAAGCCCTGGAAGACGAACCCGATCTTGCGATTGCGGACGAGCGCGAGCTCGTCCTTCGAGGCTTTTGCGACGTCCTTGCCGTCGAGGAAGTACGACCCCGTCGTGGGTTTGTCGAGACAGCCGATGATGTGCATGAACGTGGACTTGCCCGAGCCCGACGGGCCCGTGACGCTCACGAATTCACCGGGCTGCACGTCGAAGGACACACCCCGCAGCGCGCGCACCTCGACTTCGCCGAGCTCGTAGACCTTGGTCAGGTCCCTGACGGAAATAACCGGTTGGGCCATTAGTTAGAATCCGCCGCGCCCGCCACCCGGGCCGCCACGGCCCTGGTTCTGCTGGAACGGATTGCCCTGTTGCGGCGTCGCGGTGTTGACCTTGGCGCCTGGGATCACGAAATTGGTGACGACCTTGTCGCCTTCCTTGAGCTCGCCCGAGACGAGCTCGGTGAACTGGCCGTCGCTTACGCCCGTCGTGAGGCCGTTGACCGGCTTGAGTTGACCCATGCCGTTCGCGCCCGCGATCCACAGCCACACGCGCTGGTTGCGGAGTTCGCGGCGCTGCACCGGCGGGAGGAGCTGATCGACCGTCTCCGCGCCGCGCTGCGCCATGCCGACGCCGCTGCCCTGGGTGCCGCCGTTTCGGCCGCCGCCCTGACCGCGGCCGCCGCCGAACGGGTTGTTGCCGCCGAAGACCTTCGCCATTTCGGCGCGGCGCTCTTCCGGCGTGAGCTTCTGGTTGTTGCGGATCTCGTCGAGCTTCTTCTGCTGCTCGGGCGTGATGTTCATGTTGCGCCCGCCGCCGCGTCCGCCCTGGTTGTTGCCGCCGGCGAAGTTCCCGCCGCGTCCGCCAGTCTGACCCGCGGTCGCCTGCTGGCCGCCCGTGGCGTTGCCGCCGCGCTGCCGATCGACACCGGTCGCCGGCGTCGTCGCCTTCGCATCCGGCGCCTTCGTCGCACCCGCTGCACCCGGCACCTGCGCACCCGTAGACCCGGGCACCTGCGCACCTGCGGCGCCCGCGGCGCCGCCAGCGTCAGCTCCACGGCGCCCGCCGGTGGCCCCGCGGCCTGTGTTCGGCTGCGCTTCCGGCGGCACCGGCTGTTTGATGAGGTCGAACATCTCGGTCGTTGGACGGAAGCGGAGCGCCGCCGCCGGCACGCGCAGGACGTCGTCGGCGCGCTGCACCTCGACGTTGAGCGTCGCCGTCATGCCCGGCTTGAGCCGGAAGTCCGGGTTGTTCACGTCAACGACCGTTTCGTAGGTCACGACGTTCTGCGAGTTCTTCGCGTTGAGGCGCACCTGCTTGACCGTGCCGTAGAACATCGCGCCCGCGTAGGCGTCCACGCGGAAGGAGACCGTCTGGCCCTCGCGGACCTTGCTCACTTCGGCTTCGTCGATGCTCGCGGTGAGGAGCATCTTCGTGAGGTCGGTCGCCATGGTGTAGAGCGACGGCGAGCTCGTGCTCGCGTTGACCGTGCGGCCTTCGTCGGTGATGCGCACCGTGATCACGCCGTCGATCGGCGCGTAGATCTTCGTGTATTCGACGTTCTTCTTCGCCTGTTCGAGGCTGGCCAGCGTCTGCACGCGCGACGCCTTCGACGACTCGATGTTCGCGCGGTCGAGCTTGACCTGGAGTTCGGACTGGTCGAGCGCTTCCTGCGTGACGAGCTGCTTCGCGAAGAGCTCGCGCTGCCGCTCGAGCTTCTTCAGGTCGTTCTCGAGCGTGATCTGCCGCTGGTTGATGTCCACGTCGGCGCGCTGCAGGTTCGCGTTCTGCATGTCGACCTGCGTCTGGAGCAGCGAGGGATCGAGTTCGGCCAGCAGGTCGCCCTGCTTCACGATGTCGTTGAAGTCGGCGTACAACTTCTTGACCGTGCCGGACACCTGCGTGCCGATGTCGATCGTCCGCACCGCCGTCAGCGTGCCGGTCGCGGCGACCGTCTCGGCGATCGAGCCGCGCGTCACCGTGGCTTCCGTGATCTGCGGCTTGACCTCGACCTTGCCGTACTTCTCGTAGGCAAAGTACCCACCGGTACCCAGAACGCCGAGAACAACAATCCAAACGATCAGCTTCTTCATATGCGTTTACGCCCGCTCCGGGTTGCTGGCCGCCGCCTTGCGGCGCCAGGAAGTCATGCCTTCTTCAAACAACGTGTAGACGCTGGGCACCAGCACCAGCGTCACCAGCGTCGAGGCGGCTAGTCCGCCGATTACGACCCGCGCGAGCGGGGCCTGCAGTTCCGCGCCCTCACCGATGCCCAGTGCCATCGGGACCAGACCCAGAATGGTGCAGAGGGTGGTCATGAGGATCGGCCGCAGACGCGTGCGGCCGGCCAGTTCCACGGCCTCCCGCACCCCGAGCCCATCCCGCCGCCGGAGGACGTTCGTGTAGTCCACCAGCAGGATCGCGTTGCTGACCACGATGCCGGCCAGCATGATCACTCCGATATACGCCTGAAGGCTGAAAGACGTTGACGTCAGCTTCAGGGCGGCGACGACCCCGATCGCGGCCACCGGCACCGAGAACATGACGATGAAGGGGTCGCGCAGCGATTCGTACTGCGACGCCATGACGGCGTACACCAGCAGAACGCCGAGCAGCAGGAGTACCTGCAACTGTTTAAAGGCCTGTGACTGCTGTTCCACTTCGGCGCCGAACCCGACGGAGAATCCTTCGGGGACGGCGACCTGCGGCAGGCGCGCCTGCACGGCCTTGACCGCGTCGGACAGCGCCGTGCCGGCTTCCACTTCGGCGTTCACGCGGGTCAGGCGCTGCTGGTTCTTGCGTTCGATCTGCGTGGGGCCGGTCTGCGGCCGGAGATCGAGCAGGTTTTTCGCCGGGAGCACGAGGCCGGACGGCGTCGACACGAGCACGTCGTTCACCGAGTCCACCGTGTCGCGGTCTTCCTGGCGGAGGCGGACGATGATCGGGTACTCGCGGCCCTTTTCGCGATACTGCGCGGCGGTGGTGCCGCCGATGTTCGTGCGGATCGTGTTCGCCACGCTCGACACCGTCATGCCGAGGAGCGCCGCCTTCGGACGGTCCACGCGGATCGCCAGTTCAGGCCGGCCTTCTTCGCGGCCGAGCTGCGGGTTGGCGACGCCGGGCGTCTGCTTCAGCACCGCGAGCACGTCGCTGGAAATACGCCGGGATTCGGTCAAGTCCTCACCACGTACTTCGACCGCCAGACGGCTGTCGTTATTCCCGCCGCCGAGCAGCCGGTTGATCTGCTGGTTGCCGCCCGAGGTGCGCGTCGTGATGACCGCGCCGGCGATGCCGGTGAGCGTGCGTCGCAGGTCCGTCGCGATCTGATCGTTCGATCGCGTGCGCTCCTCGCGCGGCACGAGCTTGACCTGGAGGCTGCCCGACGACGCCGAGCCGCCCATCGGGCCGCCGCCGCCGGCCGACGAGATGATCGTCGTGGCCTCCGGCGTCGTCTGCTTGATCATTTCCTCGAGGCGCTGGATCACGGCCTCCGTGCGCTCGACGCGCGTGCCGACCGGCATGCGCGCGCTGACGGTGACTTCGCCCTCGTCGGTCTGCGGCACGAGTTCCGACGGGATCGACGGGAGGATGGCGAACGCCGCGATGGTCAGGGCGCCGGCGGCGCCGATGATCGTCGGCCGGTGTCCGAGCGCCACGCGGATGATCCGGCGATAGCCCTCGTCCATCCACTCGAAGCCGCGCTCCGTGAGCGTGTACATCCGTCCCATGATGCCGGTCCGCTCGGCGAGCGGCGGCGGCAGGCGCAGGAGGCGCGAGCACAGCACCGGCACGACCGTCACGGCCACGAAGAGCGACATCGTGAGCGAGAACATGACGACGACCGAGAGCTGGACGAAGATGATGCTCGACACGCCGCTCAGGAAGAGCAGCGGCACGAAGACGGCGATGTGAGTGAGCGTGGATGCGAGAATCGCCGACCACACCTCCTCCGAGCCGTCGATCGCCGCCTGCATGCGCGGCTTGCCGTGCTCCATGTGGCGGAACGTGTTCTCGAGCACGACGATCGAGGCGTCCACGATCATGCCGATGCCCAGCGCCAGTCCGCCGAAGGTCATCGTGTTCAACGTGAACCCGGCGAAGTAGAGCAGCGCGAACGTGCCGATCACGGAAATCGGAATCGACGTGCAGATGATCAGCGTCGAGCGCACGTTGCGCAGGAAGATGAAAATGATGAGCACGACGAGGAGGCCGCCGTACCAAGCGGCTTCCTGGACCGCGGCAATTGATCGGCGGATGTAGATCGACGAGTCGTCGATGACCGTGAGGTGCACGTTCGACATCTCCCGGTTGGTGCGCTCCACTTCCTTGATGACGCCTTCGGCGATGGCGACCGTGTTCTTGCCCGACTGCTTGCTGACACGCAGGCGCACGCCCGGCTTGCCGTTGATGCGGGTGAACGAGCGGAGGTCTTCGGTGGCGTCCTTGACGTCCGCGATGTCCCGGAGGTAGATCGGCACCCCGGCTTTGGTCAGGATCACCAGATCGCGGATCTGATCGACGTTCTGGAACTCGCTCTGGCTGCGCACCAGGAAATTCGTGTCGCCCTCGACGATGTCGCCGAGCGGCACGTTCTGGTTCTCGGTGCGGATCGTGTTGATGATGCGGTCGACCGAGAGGTCGAGCGCCGTGATCTTCTCTTTCGAGAGCTCGACGCGGATCTGGCGGCGCAGGCCGCCGTCGACCGTGACCGACGCGACGCCTTCCACGCGTTCGAGACGCCGGGCGAGATCGTTCTCCGCCAGTTCGCGGAGCGTGACGCGATCGTAGTTGCCCTCGACGCCGACCGTCATGATCGGCTGCGCCGAGGCGTCGAACTTGGAGATGCTCGGCGGATCGGCGTCCTGCGGCAGCCGGCCGCGCACGCGGTCCATGCGCGTGCGGACTTCGTCGGCCGCGTCGTTGAGGTCGGTGCCCCAGGCGAAGTTCAGGCGCACGTTGCCCGAGCCCTCCGACGCCGTCGAGTTGATCTGTTCGAGGCCCGGCACCGCCGCGAGCGTCTGCTCGAGCGGCCGGACGACGAGCTGTTCGATTTCCTGCGGGCCGACGCCGCCGTACCCGACGCGCACCGTGATGGTGGGGTAGGTGACATCCGGCATCAGGTCCACCGGCAGGCCCATCAGCGAGATGCCGCCGAGCAGCACGACGACGGCGGAGACCATGAACATCGTGACCGGACGTTGAATCGCTAGACGCGGAATGCTCATGCGCGTGGCTCCATCAGCTCGTCGAGAACAGTCGGGTTACTTGCCGGCACCGGCCGGCGCCGGCGACTTGCCGCCACCGCCGCCCGCGCCGCCGCCGCGACGGCCGCCGCGGCCGTTCACGAGCTGCACGCGGTCGCCGTTGCGCAGCGCCATCGCGCCCGTCGTGATGACCCGCTGGCCGTCGTTGAGGCCTTCGAGGATCTCGACGCGATCGGCGTCCTGCAGGCCCGTGCGCACGACGTTGAACCGCGCGACGTTGCCGTCGTCGATCAGAAACACGCCGCGCTTGCCTTCGCTGTCGACCACGGCGTTGCGCGGGACGGTGAGGGCGTCCGGCCGGCGGTCGACGGTGAGCCGCACGCGGGCGTACATGCCCGGCTTCAGGCGGTAGCCCGGATTCGGCACTTCGATTTCGAGCGTCGCCGTGCGCGTCGCCGCGTCGAAGATCGGCGCCACGCGGCTGACTTTGCCCATGAACGTCTCGCCCGGGAACGCGTCGACTTCGACCATCGCTTCGACGCCCGTCGTCACGCGACGGAAGTCCTTTTCCACGAGGTTGGCGATGAGCCGCACGCTGTCGATGTCCACGACCGAGACGACCGGCGTGTTGGCGCCGGCGAACGCGCCCGGGTCGAGCGTGCGCCTGCCGACGAAGCCGTCGACGGGGGACTGGATGATGGTGTTGCCGAGCGTGACTTTCAGCTCGTCGAGCCGCGCCTGCGTCTGCATGACCTGCGCTTTGGCGACGTCGACCTGCGCGGCCGACGCGTTGTAGCGCGCTTCCGCGTCTTCGAGCGTCTGCTTGGTCTGGAGCTGGCGGTCGTAGAGATTCTTCTGGCGCTCGAAGGTGGTCCTCGACGCCGTCATGTCGAACTCGCGCTGGCGCGCGGTGGCGCGCGCGAGTTCGAGGCTCGCTTCGGCCTGCTTGACCTGTTCCTTCACGTCGCGATCGTCCATCTTCGCGATCAACTGGCCTTTGGCGACACGATCGCCGAGTTTCACCGCAATCGACTCAATGCGGCCGTTCACGCGCGGCGAGACATCGACCGTCGCTTCGCCGATCAGATTGCCGACGACCGTGACGTACTCGATGACCTCCTGCCGGCTCGCGGCGGCCGTGTCGACCGTCATGAGCGCGGTGTTCCCGCGACCGCCACCCGGGCCCGACTTCGTGCCGGCGCCCGGGCCAGCGCCCGCGGCCGGCGCGGCCGCCGCCCCCGTGTCGGCATTCATCCGCAGGTAGTAATAGGTGCCGGCGGCAGCCGCCGCCAGCACCACGATCGCGAGTAACGCTTTGCGCATTTAGCTTCCGGAGTTCTGAACGCGCTCGAACTCGATGAGCGCCTTGATGTAGGTGAGCAGCGCGCGCAGTTCCGCGGTCCGCGCAGACGTCATTGCCTGCTGCTGCTGTACGACCGTGAAGTTCGTCGACATGCCGACTTCGAACTTGGTCTGTTCGGCGTCCGCCTGCCGCTCGGCCAGCTCGCGCGCCTTCTGCGCCGCGAGCAGCGACTTGTAGGTGTTCTGCACCTGAAGGCCGGCGTTGGTCACGCTGGTCGCCACGGTGAGCTCCTGCACCTTGAGCTGCGTCTGCGACTGTTCCAGCGTGAGGCGCGTGCGCGCCAGGCTGGCCTTCGCCGCCGCCATGCCGAGCGGGTAGGAGAAGTTCGCCGTGATGTTCCAGGTCGGCGTGTCGAGACCGAAGAGCTGGTTGAGCGCGTCCGAGTAGCCGCCCGGCGTCACGACGCCCGACTTGATCGTCGGCCCGCCGACGCCCGCCGACGTGTAGCCGCCGACGAGGTTGAGGTCCGGCAGCGTGGCGTTCTGCAGCTGCGCGATGGTCAACGCGCTCGACTCGAGGTTCTTGCGCGTCTTCGCGAGGTCGGTGCGCTGCGCCATCGCGGCCGCGATCGCGGCCTGAATGTCGACGACCGGCGGCGCGACCGCCGGCAGATCCGTCGGATTGATGGTGGACTTGTACGCGTCGTCATCCGCGCTCGACGCGATCAACCGCTTGAAGGCGAGCTCGGCCGTGCGCCAGGTGGATTCGGCCTGCGCGAGCGAGAGCTCCGCGTTGGCCTGCTGCGACTCCGCCTGGATGACGTCGATCTGCGCCATCGTGCCGACTTCGACCTTCGTGCGGTTCTGCTCGACGAACGAGCGCGCCAGATCCACGGCGCGGCGCTGGATCTCGATGTTCTCGATCGCCGCGCGCAGATCCCAGTAGGCGTTGCGAACGTTGGCCACCGTGTTGAGGAGCGAGGTGCGCAGGTCGATGTCGGCGACCTGGCGCGCGATCTCCTGGGTCTTGAGCGACGTCCGGTTCGAGTCGGTCTTGAAGTTGTGCAGGATCGGCTGCGTGTACGAGAACTGCAGGTTCGCCGTCAGGTTGGGGTTGCGCGAATTGATCGTCGAGTTCGTGAACGTGCGCGAGTTGTTGAACTGCAGCTGCATGTTGCCGCCGTACCAGCGCACCGGCATGCTCGCCGACGTGTTGTAGGTCTGGCCCGTGGTCGTGACGGTCGACGCCGCTTCGAGCGTGGAGGTGTTGGTCGTCTTCTGGTTGTTGTAGCGCACCGTGCCGCTGAACGTCGGACGGTAGAACGCCCGCGTCTGCTGGAGCTGGTAGTCCTGGATCTGCGGGTTGAGCTTCTGGACCTTGAGATCCAGGTTGCGGTCGAGCGCGCGCTGGATCGCGTCCTCGAGCGTGAGGTTCAGCATCGGCGCGCCGGGCACCTCCGGCGGTTTTGCCTGACCGACGACGTAACGATCCTGGGCGGCCTGCGGCGCCGCTGCGGGAGCCTTCGGGGCCGCCGGACCCGTCTGCGCGTTGGCGGGGACGGCCGCGCCGGCCACCGCCAGCGAGAGCACCACCACCTGAAGGACCTTCTTTGTATAAGTCATCTCACATCACTCCGTTAGAGGCGTCGGCCGAAACGCCGACCCATGATCTTACGTTAGTCGTGCGGCCGGGGATCGCGGCGCTCGCCGCCGCGGCCGCGGCGTTCCCGGTCGAGCAGCGCCTGCAGCTTCGCGCGCTGTTCGACGGTCAACTGCTGGTTCATGCGGTAGAGCATCATGAACCACGTCTTGTTGTAGTTCGATCGCGCCGTCTCCATCCGATCGATCTGGCGCAGGATGACCCACCGTTCGACCTTCGACTCGGCGATCAGCCGGTCGAGTTCCTTCCGCTCGCGTTCGACGCTGTCACGGTAGCCGGCCATCTCATCCTTGGTCGAGGTGTAGATGTCGTCGATCGCCTTGGCCTGCTCGGGCGTCAGGCCGAGCTCCTTCTTGCTCTTCTCGTCGGCCCACCAAGGCGCCGGACGGGACGGGGGCTGGCCCTGCGGATTGGAGGGTTTGCCGGGGTTGCGGCCCGACTGGTTGGTCTGGGCGGCCGCCGGGCGTTGGGCCAGCAGAGGGCTGGCGGTGGCGGCCCCGAGGGCCGCGCAGGCGGCGAAGACTGACAAGCTCTTGAGAATCATAGACTTTCCGCCGATCACACCGGACTTACGATCCCGCGGGATAGGGCGTTTACCCCGCCAGCGCCTCGAGCCGACGAATCGTCTGGCCGACGAGGTTATTAGGGGTTGAGGCCCCGGCCGTCAGCCCGATGACCACCGGCCCCGACCGCGGGAGCCAGCCTTCGGTGACCGCCTCGTTGGTCTTGGCGGTCGAGGGTGAGCCGATCGGCCGGTGCCGGATCGACGTCTCGGAAACCAGGCAGCCAGGGTCGGCGATGTGGAACGTGGGCACCTTTTCGGCGCAAATCCGGGCCAGATTGCACGTGTTGCTGCTGTTGTAGCCGCCGATCACGACCATCAGATCGAGTCGTTCTTCCTTCAGCATCGCGAGCACGGCATCCTGACGTTCCTGGGTGGCGCTGCAGATCGTGTCGAACGCGCGGAACCGCGCCGCAAGCTCGGCATCGCCGTAGCGATCGCGGATCGCCGCGCGGAAGAGTTCACCGACCGCCAGCGACTCGCTCATCAGCATCGTCGTCTGGTTCGCGCAGCCGACGCGCTCGAGATGACGATCGGGATCGAAACCCTCGGACGCCGCCTGGCCGAACCGCGCGAGAAACGCCGCGCGATCGCCGCCGTGGCGGATGTAGTCGCAGACGGCATTGGCTTCCGCTTCGTCGAGGACGACGAGGAAGTGGCCGTTCGGAAATTGCGTCGCCTGCGATGCAGTCGCCCGGGTCTCTTCGTGCTGAACCTTGCCGTGGATGATCGACGTGAAGCCGTCCTCGGCGTACCGGCGGACGTTCTTCCAGACGTTGAGCACGGAGCCGCACGTCGTGTCCACGAGCGTGCAGCCGATCTTGTCGAGCGACGCGAGTTCGCCGATCGACACGCCGAAGGCCGGCAGGATCACCACGTCGTCGGGACCGAGCGACGAGCGATCGACGCCGGGGTCGGTCAAAAACTGGATGCCCTGCGCGCGGAGCCGGTCGTTCACGTGCGGGTTATGGATGATCTCGCCCGTGAGGACGACGCGCCGCTCCGGAAAGCGCTTGCGGGTCTGGTAGGCGTAGTCGACGGCGCGATCGACGCCGTAGCAGAAGCCGAATTCGCGGGCGAGGTGCAGCGTGAGGCGGCCCGTCGAGCGGACGAATCCCGACGCGCGGATGTCATCGACGACGGCGCTGTCGTAGGACGCGGCGAGTTCCGCCGCGACGGCCTCCTTCATGTTGAGGCCCTTGCGGAAGATCAGCGAGGGCACGCGTTAGCGGCCGCGCCCGGTGGTCGACGCTCGCGCGACGACGACCTGCGACGTCGTCAGGCTTTCGATCGCGCGCAGGGAGTTGAGCTGGAGCTGCTCGATCTCGCCGGGGAACGACTCCACGTCCGGCAGCGCAACGTCGCCGGCGGCCGGGCGAGCTTGCGCCGACTGCACCGGGGTCACGGCCGGCGGTTGCCACACGCTCAGACGGCCGGCGACCACGCCGAGGATCAAACACGCGGCCGCGATCGCGATCCACCCGGCGATGCTGTGCCGGACGGGGCCCGGCGTCTCCACCGTCAGGATGGCGGCGGGCGCCTTCGGGAAGGAGAGCAGCTTCGACGGACGGTCGATCTGTTCGAGCTTGCGGAGAATCTGCGACTGCTGGGCGGCCAGGCGCTCCGGCGTGAAGACCGCATCGGCGGCGTCCACGCCCAGGTGCTTCGTGTCTTCCAGCCACCGAGCCAACTCGAGCGCGCGCTCCGCGCAGAGGTCGCAGTGGTCCAGATGCGCCGGCCGGACGCCCGTGTACCAAGCGTCGGCGAGGGCATCGTCGGAAACATGTCCGCCGCGGAGAAGAGTGTCAGCGATTCGCACGTTGTTTGCTCCTGACAGGCGCCGCCCCCGGGTGAAGCAGCGACCGAAGCCGCCGGATCGCCCGGAAGAGGTGCACACGAACGGTCGATTCGTTGAGCCCCGTCATGGCGCTCACTTCCCTCGACGACCGGCCATCGAAATGGCTCAGCATAAAAATCAACCGCTGCCGTTCGGGCAGCCTGGCCAGCGCGGCATCCAGTTGCGCCCGGCGCTCGCCGGAGAGCAGCTGGTCTTCGGGGCTCGGACCGCGCGACGGCAGATACTCGGCCGGGTCGCGCTCGTTGCCCATCGCGTCAACCGGCGTGGGCGCCATCCAGCGTTCGCGCCGGCGCCGAGCCTTCAGCCGATCGAGGCATCCGTTGATCAGGATGCGGGTGAACCAGACCTCGAACGGCAGATCTTCCCGAAACGTGCCCAGGTGCAGGTACGACTTCACGAACGCATCCTGCACCGCTTCATCCGCATCGGCGGCGTCGCGCAGGTAGTGAAACGCGATGCGCACCGCCCGCCGCTGATGCCGCCCGACGAGTTCAGAGAACCGTTCGCGGGCTTCGTCGGTCCGTCCCGCGGCCTGCATGGCCTTGACGTCGATCGCCACCAGGGCGTCGGCTTCGCGGGTCGTCAGGGGCGGCGGACTGACTTCTGTCATGGGATACGTCCGCTGGGCGGACGCGTTTACGGGAGTTTAACACTCAGGGTCCGAAGGCGGGCTCCGGGGAAGTACGTGGCGAGGATCTCGGACGCCTCGACGCCGCGCCGGGCGCGGGCGAGCGCGCCGACCTGGCAGAGGCCAATACCGTGCCCAAACCCGCTGCCGCTCAACACGTAGTCGGCGCCGTTGGCGGCCCGGGACATGCGAAAGCGGGTGCTCATCATGGCGCGAGCGCCCAGCCTTTTGTTCACGGCGTTGCGAAAATCGTCGCTGCGCAACGTGACGCGGCGATCGCCGTTGATCGTCACCCGCGACACGCGGCCGCTGCTGTCGGTGTCGGCGAGGACGACGCTTTTCAGCGTGTCGCCGATGGACGTTCGCTCATCCGCGTCGAGTGCCTTGATGAGGTCGAAGCGCGTCAGCGTGAGCGACCATGTCCGGTGCGTCAACGCCGGCACGTCGTCAGGTTCCGGGCGGAGGTAGGGGAGTCCGGTCGAACCCCAGACCTGTTCGGGCGAGGTCGTGTGGCCGCCGCAGTCGGCGTGAAACAGCGCGTCGATCGGCGACGCGCCGTAGGTGAGCACTTCGCCGGCTGTTCGGGCGGCCGCGCGGCGCGCGTCGGCCGAGAAGCGCGACGAGGCCAGCCGCGCCGGCTCGTAGAGCTGACAGTGCGTCGTGTCGCAGAGATCGAAGCCCTCGGCGCGGTGGCGTCCCAGGTGCGCGAGCGCGTAACTTCTCGCGACGATGGTCTGCACGTCGTACATGCGCGCGATCGTCTCGGCCGATTCGCCCACGGGCGTGATCTCGGAGAGCGCGGTCGCGGCGACGTAGTCCTCGAGCGCCACGGTCACGATCCGGCCGGCCACTCTTACACGAATCTCCGGGGCGGTCTGCACCGCCGGCGCCGCCGGGCTCACTGCGGGCGCGGGACGTTGCCCGCCGCACGCCGCGCCCATTGCCGATAGCACGATCGCCGATCGACATAGCCAATTGCCCGATCGCCGATGGCCGATCGGAAACCGGCCGATACCTCGCTCAGAACTCACAAGCGAGGTATCGGCCGGTTTCCTTGTTAGTCTTATGGCCGTTTGCGATGACCGAGCCCGTCCTGATTGTTGACGACGACCCGTTCGTGCTGGGTCTGCTCACCCACGTTGGCGAAACACGCGGCATGGATGTCGTCGGCGTTCGCACGCCGGAGGAAGCGGACGCGGCGATGGCCGCGCGGCCCTTCGCCGTCGTCGTCGTGGACTTGCTGCTCGGCGAGACGTCGGGACTCGACCTGGTCAAGCGATTGCGCCAGCGCGACATTTCGATCGAGACGGTGGTCATCTCCGCCGACCGCCGCTTGTCGAGCGCGCTCGAGAGCTTCGAACAGGAAGTGTTCGCGTTTCTGCCGAAGCCGCTCGACCCCGCGCACGTGTTTTCGACGGTCGAGCGCGCGATGGAGCGGCGCCGCGAAGGACTCGAGCGGCGCCGGCTGACCTGGGAGCTGGAACTGCTCAATAAAGTCGCCGAGATCGTCACCTCGTCGCTCGAGCTCGACGCCGTGCTGGAGCGTGCCGTCGAGCGCGTCGGCGCGGCGTTCGACGCGCGGTGGGCGCTTGTCCGCGTGACGCCGCTCGACGGCGGGCCGCCGACCGTGCGCGCCGCGCTCGGGATCCCGCGGGACCGGCTGCAGGCGGTGTACGCGGAGAAACAGGGCCCGCTGCCGAGCGATGTCGTCTTCGACACCGGCCAGCCGCTGCGCGTCGCCGAAAAGAACTCGCAGGGCTACGCGTCGCGCCTGCCGCCGACCGAGTGGACATCGACGATCTCCGTGCCGGTCACGGCCGGCGACGCGCTGCTCGGCGTGTTGACGCTGGTCTCGCAGACGCGCCCGGCGTTCTCGGACGCCGACGAGAAGCTGCTGATGACGATCGGCCGCCAGTTTGGCGTGGCGGTGTCGAACGCGCAGCTGTACGAACGCGTCCATCGCGCCAAGGTCGAGTGGGAACGCACGTTCGACGCCATCAGCGACCCGATCGCGGTCTTCGATGGCGCCGGCCGGACGATGCGCGCGAACGCGGCGATGGCGTCGATTCACGGGTGGCGCATCACCGAGACCCAGGGCCGCAAGTGTGATGAGACGGGGCTGTGCGGCGGCGGCGCCAACTGTCTCGTGCGCCGCGCGCTCGACTCCGGGCAGGCGCAGTCGGCCGAGATCATCGGCGCCGATCGCCGGATCTTCGCGGTGACGACGCTGCCCGTGGCGGGGCAGGACGCGGCGGTGCTCTTCGCGAAGGAAGTGACCGAGGACCGGCAGCGCGCGCGCCAGCTGCGCGAGTTGAGCGCCGAGGTGACCCAGACCAACGCCGAGTTGAACGTGACGGTCGAGCGGCTGCGCGCGACCCAGGCGCAGCTCGTGCAGAGCGAGAAGCTCTCGGCGATCGGCCAGCTCGTGGCCGGCGTGGCGCACGAGTTGAACAACCCGCTGACGAGCATCATCGGCTACACGCAGCTCGTGCAGGAGGCGATCAGCCAGAATCCGGCGTGGGAGTCGTCGGCGGCCGGCATGCTCGACGATATCAACCGGGTCCTGTCGGAGTCGGAGCGCGCCGCGCGCATCGTGCGCAACCTGCTGACGTTTGCGCGCCGGCAGTCGTCGGAGCGGACGCGCACGGACGTCTCGGACCTGTGCAAACGCGTGCTGGCCCTGCGCGCCTACGATCATCAACTGCGCGGCGTGAAGATCGCCGCGACCTTCGCCGAGGGACTGCCGCCGGTCTACGTCGATGACGGGCAGATCCAGCAGGCGCTCCTGAACCTCGTGCTCAACGCCGAACAGGCGATGAAGGGCCAGAACGCACCGGAACTCGGCTTGACCGCGATCGCCGAGCCGGAATCGAGTTCCGTGCTCGTCAGCGTGTCGGATAACGGCCATGGCATCGCGCCGGAGAACCTGTCACGCGTGTTCGATCCGTTCTTCACCACGCGCGGCGTCGGCGAAGGCACCGGGCTCGGCCTGAGCATCGTGTACGGCATCGTGCGCGATCACGGCGGGCAAGTGTGGGCGGCGAGCGGCGCGGATGATCGGACGACGTTCTTCGTGCGGCTGCCGGCGCGCTTCGATCACGAGCCGGCGGCGTCGCGGCCGACCGCCATCGTCGCGCACGCCGATTCCGGCTCGCGCGATTTCTTCCTCGCCGTGCTGTCGGGCTGGGGCTACTCGGTGCGGTCGGCCGCGAATTCGCGCGAGGCGCTCGCGCACGTGGCCGCGGGCGAGTGCCAGTTGTTGCTGATCGATCCGGCGATCGTCGAAACGGATGTGCCGAGCTGGCGCGCGGCGTGGCCCGACGCCGCCGGCGCGATCGCGATGGTCGCGATCGACGCGCCGCATGTGCCGGGCGAGGCCGCGCGTTTCCTGCGCGACGCGGCGTCGTACGTGCTGGCGCCGCCGTTCGACCTGCCGAATATTCGGCGGGCCGTACTTGCGGCGCGCGGCCCCGCATCTTAAAATTAGCCGTTTGGCCTCGTCTGGCCGAACGCTGCAGGGAGTCGACATGTCACAGGGAGATCGGAAGGTTGGCCTGGGCGCGGTGGGCATCACGCGCACGGCTGGTGAACACTGGAATCTCAGCGCCGCGGCGCTCTACGAAGAAGCGTTGCGCGCCGGCGAAGGACAACTCTCGAAGGACGGCGCCCTCGTGTGCAGCACCGGCAAATACACCGGCCGCTCGCCGAACGACAAGTTCGTCGTCAAGGAAGCCTCGAGCGAGAAGAACATCGACTGGGGCAAGGTCAACAAGCCGTTCGATTCCGCGAAGTTCGACGCGCTGCACAAGCGCATGACGGCCTACGCCGCCGGCAAGAATTTGTTCGTGCTCGATGGCTACGCCGGCGCGGATCCCGCGTACCGCCTGCCGGTCCGCATCATCACCGAAATGGCGTGGCACAGCCTCTTCGTGCGCAACATGTTCATTCCGGTCACCGACCCGGCCGAGCAGCTCGCGCACCAGCCGGAATTCACCGTCATCGACATCCCCAGCTTCAAGGCGGATCCGGCGATCGACGGCACCAACTCCGAGACCTTCATCCTGCTGAGCTTCGACCGCAAGCTCGTGCTCATCGGCGGCACACAGTACGCCGGGGAAATGAAGAAGGGCATCTTCACGGTCATGAACTACCTGCTCCCGCTCCGCGACACGATGCCGATGCACTGCTCGGCGAACGTGGGCACGGCGGGCGACGTGGCCCTCTTCTTCGGCTTGTCCGGCACCGGCAAGACGACGCTTTCGAGCGACACGCACCGCGGGCTCATCGGCGACGACGAGCACGGCTGGAGCGCGGACGGCGTCTTCAACTTCGAAGGCGGCTGCTACGCGAAGACGATCAAGCTCTCGGCGGAAGCCGAGCCGCAGATCTACGCGACGACGAAGCGCTTCGGGACCGTGCTCGAAAACGTCGTGATGGATCCGATCACGCGCGTCGTGGACTTCGACGACGCGTCGAAGACGGAGAACACGCGCTGCTCGTATCCGCTGAGCTACATCGAGAACTCCGTGCCGAGCGGCCGCGCCGGCCACCCGGCCAACGTCGTGATGCTGACGGCCGACGCCTTCGGCGTGCTGCCACCCATCGCGCGGCTGTCGCCCGACGCGGCGCAGTATCACTTCCTCTCGGGCTACACCGCGAAGGTCGCGGGCACCGAGCGCGGCGTGACCGAACCGACGCCGATCTTCAGCACCTGCTTCGGCGCGCCGTTCATGGTGTGGGATCCGAACGTCTACGCGAAGCTGCTCGGCGATCGCATTGCGAAGCACCAGGCGCGCGTGTGGCTGGTCAACACCGGCTGGACCGGCGGCCCGTACGGCGTCGGCTCGCGCATGAAGATCGCCTACACGCGCGCGATGATCAACGCGGCGCTCTCCGGCCAGCTCGACAAGGTGGCCTACGAACGGGACCCGATCTTTAATCTCGACGTCCCGACGTCGTGCCCGGGCGTGCCGGCCGATGTGCTGATGCCGAAGAACACGTGGAAAGACAAGGCCGCCTACGACGCGCAGGCCCGGAAACTCGCCGCGATGTTCATCGAGAACTTCAAGCGATTCGAAGCCACCGCGAAGCCCGAAGTGAAAGCCGCCGGCCCGAAGGCATAGACAAAGCATTCACCATGGAGTTCCATGGAGCTCCATGGTGGAATAGCTGTTGTGTCGTACGTTCCCGTTATTGGTCTTGAGATTCACGCGCAGCTGCTGACTGCGACGAAGATTTTTTGCGGCTGCCGGACGTCGTTCGGCGCGCCGCCGAACACGAACGTCTGCCCGGTCTGCCTCGGCCTGCCCGGCGCGCTGCCTGTCCTGAACCGGCGCGCGGTGGATCTGGCCGTCCGCGCGGCGCTCGCCCTCGAGTGCCAGGTGCATCACACGTCGGTGTTCGCGCGGAAGAACTACTTCTACCCGGACCTGCCCAAGGGCTATCAGATTTCGCAGTACGAACAGCCGCTGGCGACGGGCGGCCGGCTGCGGCTCTCAAGCGGGAAGTACATCCGGATCACCCGCATCCACATGGAAGAGGACGCCGGAAAGTCGCTCCACGGCCTGGCCGACTCGGCGTCGCACACGCACATCGATCTCAATCGCGCCGGCACGCCGCTGATCGAGATCGTCAGCGAGCCCGACGTGCGTTCGGCGGCCGAGGCCGCGGAGTACTTCAGCCGGATGCGCGAGCTGCTCGTGTCGATCGGCGCCTGCGACGGCAACATGGAAGAGGGCAGCCTGCGCTGCGACGCCAACGTCTCGATTCGCGCCGACGAGTCGGCGCCGTTCGGCACGCGCACGGAGACGAAGAACGTCAACTCGTTCCGGTTTCTCGAGCAGGCGATCGCGTTCGAGATCGACCGGCAAATCGACGTGGTGTCGTCCGGCGGCACCGTCATCCAGGAAACGCGTCTGTTCGACAACGCGACGGGCCGCACCGAGTCGATGCGCAGCAAGGAAGACGCGCACGACTACCGCTATTTCCCGGAGCCGGATCTGGCGCCGCTCGTCGTGACCGAGGCGTGGGTCGAGGCGGCGCGCGCCGCGCTGCCGGAACTGCCGGACGCGAAGACCGCCCGCTTCGTCTCGGCCTACGGGTTGAGCGACTACGACGCCAACCTGCTCGTGCGCCTGATTCCCGGCGGTGCGGATTATTTCGAGGCGACGGTCGCCGCAGGGGCCTCGGCCAAGGGTGCCAGCAACTGGATCCTGGGTGAGTTGCGCCGGATCCTGAAGGACGCCGGCGGCGATGACATGACGGCCGTGCCGGTCGAACCCATTCGTCTGTCCGAGCTGATCGTGCTGGCCGAGACCGACGTCATCAGCAGCACCGTCGCCAAGGATGTGCTTTCGAAAATGTGGGTCTCGGGCCGCGGCGCGAAGGCGATCGTGGACGCCGAAGGGCTGGCGCAGGTCGGCGACTCGGCCGCGCTCCAGGCGGCGATCGGGGCGGTGCTGGCCGAGAACGCCGATGCTGTCGCTCAGTATCGTGCGGGAAAATCCGCAGCCTTCGGTTTCCTGGTCGGCCAGGCCATGAAAGCCATGAAGGGGAAGGCCAATCCCAAGGCGATCAACGCACTTCTGAAAAGTGAGCTGGAGAAGATTCCGAATTGACACGCCGATTTGACATGCCTACACTGAGTTTGCTCAGCGTTCATGTCCGGCCTGAAACGCCTTTCGAGTTTCCCCGACCTCACAGCCTCTCACCTCGTGGTGGAGTCTCCGTGTGAATGTCTCGCGGATTTCTTCCGCCGGGAGATCGTCAAACACCAGCTCTGCCTCGAACGCCAACGCGAATACTACTCAGACGTGGCGATCCGGCAGGCCGAGCAAGCGCTGATGCGCACGCTCGAGCAGGTCGAATGTCTCTGCAAGCGCGCCGACGCCACCCAGGTCATCGGCGAACTCCTCCAGAAGTTTGACGCCGTCACCAACCTTTCAGCTTTCACCGATCTCCAACATCTTCACTAATTGACCATCAAAGCGGCTGGTACTGTCTCGCTGGCGCTCGTCGTCGCGCTCGGCGCGGGCTGGGTGTGGGGCGCGTCGCGGAGCGCCGCGGTCGATCGCGAACGGCGGCGGGTCGAGGAGCGCGTGCACTTCGAGACGGCGCGCGCGAATGTGCTCGAAGGCCGGCTAACGCTCGTCGGCAACGATTACGCGGGGGCCGCCAGGTTGTTCGGCCAGGCGACCGCGGACCTCGAAGAACTCCAGCGGCTGCTGCGCGAGGTCGGTCAGGCCGAACTGGCGGGCCGCATCGAGATCGTGGTCTCGCATCTGGGCGACGCGCGACAAGCCGCCGCCGCCGAAAACGCCAACGCCTGGAGCGCGGCCGATGCCGCGCTCCAGGCGCTGAAAGGCATTCGTCTTCCTGAGTAGGTTACTTGTTGACGGTGGCCTTCGCGGTGATCCGCACGGCCGGCCCCTGATCGGACATCGACCCCGTCGTCAGCACCTGCGTTTCCTGGCCCGGCTTGAGAAAGAGCGTCGCCGACTGCCGCTGCACGGAGTTCAGGGTGGGCTCGGTGCCAGCCGGCACATAGGCGACAGTCAACGTCACGCTGACCATGCCGCTCTTGCGCAGCGTCGTCCGCGCGTCGACGTCAAGGCCCAGGGGATCGAGTTTGGTCTCTCGGTTGGTGCTGTTGTACCAGCCGCTTAACCCGCGTACGGATCCGCTGTTCTGATTCGCCACCGTGATCGTGCCTCTGCGCGTCGAGGTCGTCATCGATCCCGCCGGTTTGTCCACGACCGTCAGTTCGATCGTGATGTTTGCGTCGGTGGGGTCGATCCCGGCGTCGATCGGCCTGGCGGCCGGCGGCGCCGCGGTCGCGCCCTGCGGCGCGGGTGTGGTGCCGCGCTGGGGGGCGGCTGGTGCCGCCTGCTGCGCGAGCGCGGACGCCGACAGGCAGAGAGTGACGAGCGTGAGTGCGAGTGTTCTACGGGACATGGGACTCCTTCGAGAATCGTTACTGGTTGTCATCGCCGATCGCCGGCACCACCAGCGGCGCCACGCGGATCGGCTCAATGTCGATGGTCTTGACCGGCGCGCCTTCCGACAGCGGTTTGACCGTCATCAACAGCTCGGGATGTTCGAGCGCCGGAACGCTCAGCCAATCCCGTTCCGCCTCGGCTAACGCCGCGACGACCGACGGCTCGCTGTCAGAGGCGACCGTTCGTGCCACCGACGTCAGAGGAGACGCGGGAACGTGAACGCCGGTTGGATTGGCGGACGAATTGAGAATTGTGGGATTGATGACTGTGGGAGTGGAGATTGCGGGATTGGTAATTGTCGAATTGGCGCGCCAGGAGACCAACGCGATCAACGCGACGCTGGCAATCACGCCGCTCGCCACGCCGAAGCGCCATGCGCGAAGGCGGGCCGTCCGTTCTGCGCCAATGCGCGACATCACGTTCGCCCGCAGCGCGTCCGACGGCTGCGCGCTCGTCATGCGCGAGGCCGTGTCGTCGATCAGCGTGTCGATCCGGTCGCGCGGCGTCATGACTGGGCGTCCAACCTGAGCGTGAGCAGGCGCCGCGCTTCCGACACGCGCCACTTCACTGTGCCGATCGGAATGCCGAGCAGCGTCGCGATCTCCTCGTATCGATGCTCGCCCGACGCGGCCAGCAGGAGCGCGTCGCGCAGCTTCGGACTGAGCCGGGTGATTTCGTCCTTCGCCCGGTCCGCCAGGTCCTTCGACACGGCGACGCGCTCGGGCGTCGGCTCGCTCGTCTCCGCCACGTCGAGCGGCGACGAATGGTCCTCCGCCCACGAGGACGAGGACGAAGACGAGGTGATTTGTCGCGACCACCAGACGCGGCGCGACCGCCGGCGATCGAGCGCCTTGCGCCAGGTGATCGTCAGCAGCCAGGTCTTGAACGTCGAGTCGCCCCGAAATCCGGAGAGCCGCCGCCACGCCATGACGAACGCTTCCTGGGCGGCGTCCTCGGCGTCCTCGCGCGAGCCCAGCGCCGCGAGCGCCGTGCGGAACACGATGCGCTCGTGCATGGAGACGAGCGTGCCGAACGCGGCCTGGTCGCCCGATTGCGCCGACGCAATGAGCGCCCGGACGTCTGCCGGGTCTCCGGCGGTCGCTGGGGCCGGTTCGTCCCGGTCGACACGGTCCATCAGGATCGGGAGCACGCCCGCAAGTGGGTAAGACACCGGGGAAATAGACATTCCGCCCAGCCCGTTGGTTGGGTGATCGAAAGGATAAACTGAGAGAAATGCTGCAAGTCGAACAAATACTGAAACTTATCCGCGAGCGGGTCGACCATCCCGCCACGGTCCGGGAGCTCCAGCAGATGCTGCGGGTCCCCAAAGAGGCCCGCGGGGCCTTCAAACGCCAGCTCACCGAACTCGTCGCCTCGGGCGACTTGATCGAAGTCCGGGGCGAGCGCTACGGCCTCCCCGATCTCATGAACCTCATCGTCGGCACGATCTCGACGAACCCGCGCGGGTTCGCGTTCGTGGATCCGGACGATGTGGACGGGGAGGACGCCAAGGGCATCTTCATCGCCGGGAACAACCTCAATCAGGCGATGCATGGCGATCGCGTCGTCGTGCGTGTCGAGCGCGATGGCGCGCGGCCCGAAGGCCGCATCGTCCGCATCCTCGAGCGCGCGTCGCAGACCATCGTCGGCCGCTTCGACGTGGATGGCACCGGCGCCGGATTCGTCGTGCCGTTCGATCGGCGCGTGATGATGGACGTGCAGGTCGACCGCGCTGAAACGCTCGGCGCGAAGAAAGACGAGATGGTCACGGTCGAGATCACGCGCTGGCCGACCGCCGCGCGTCCCGCCGCGGGCAAGATCACGGAAGTGCTGGGGCCGCTCGACGCGCCGGGCGTCGATACTGCCGTGATCATCAAGAAGCACAACCTGCCGGATGAGCACGGCGCCGAGGCCGTGGAAGAAGCGAAGCGGATCGGCAGCCAGGTCCGCGAGCACGATCTGGCCGGCCGCACGGATTTCCGACCGATCACGACGGTCACCATCGACGGCGAGACCGCGCGCGATTTCGACGATGCGATCACGATCCGGAAGCTCCCGAACGGCAACTTCTGGCTCGGCGTGCATATCGCGGACGTGTCGCACTACGTGCGGCCCGGCAGCAAGCTCGACGAGGAAGCCTACGAGCGGAGCACGTCGGTCTATTTCCCCGAGCGCGCCGTGCACATGTTCCCGTCGGAACTCTCGACCGGCATGTGTTCGCTCAATCCAAAAGTGGACCGCCTGGTGCAGTCGTGCCTGATGGAGGTCGACAAGAAGAACGGCCACGTCCTGCGCTACGAAATGCACGACGGCGTCATCAACAGCAACGAGCGGATGACCTACAACCAGGTCAACGCGATCCTCACCGACAAGGACCCGGCGATGATCGCGCGCTACGAGCCGCTCGTGCCGATGTTCGAGGCGATGCGCGAGCTGTTCGAAGTGCTCAACGCGCGCCGGCGGCGGCGCGGGTCGATCGATTTCGACCTCAAGGAGTCGCAGATCGTTCTCGACGATCAGGGCATGGTCGAGGCCATCGTCGCCTCCGAGCGGAACATCGCGCACCGGCTCATCGAGGAGTTCATGCTGCTCGCCAATGAAACGGTGGCGCGGCACCTGCAAACCAACTTCATGCCGACCCTGTATCGCGTCCACGAAGAGCCGGATCCGATGAAGGTGGAGCAGTTCGAGGAGTTCATTGGCTCCCTCGGGTACTCGCTCTCGGCGCACGGCGAAGACGTGCTGCCCCGGGACTTCCAGCGGCTCGTCAGCCAGATCGCCGGCAAGCCGGAAGAGCGGCCCATCGCGTTCCTCATGCTGCGCACCATGCAGCGCGCGCGCTACGACCAGAACAACCTCGGGCACTTCGGCCTCGCGGCCGAGTTCTACACGCATTTCACGTCGCCGATCCGCCGGTATCCGGATCTCGTGGTGCACCGGTCGCTGCGCGAAATGCGCAAGGGCGTCTCGGCCGAGCGCAAGGCCGAACTGGCCGAGGATCTGCCGGACATGGCCAAGCACACGTCAGAGCGCGAGCGGCGCGCCGCCGACGCCGAGCGCGAGCTCGTGCAGTGGAAGAAGGTCCGGTTCATGGCCGACAAGGTCGGCGACGAATTCGAGGGCTACGTCACCGGCGTGAGCGCTTTCGGCCTCTTCATCGAGCTGATCGAGCACTTCGTCGAGGGCATGGTGCACGTCTCGACGATGGCCGACGACTACTACCGGTTCATCGAGAAGTCGCACCTGCTCAAGGGCGAGAAGAACGGCCGGGTCTACCGGCTGGGCGACAAGGTCCGTGTGCAGGTCATCCGCGTGGACATGGAGCGCCGGCAGATCGACCTCGGGCTGGCCGAGATTCTGGACGCCGTGCGCCTCTCGGAAAGAAACCGCGGGCCGCGTACCTCACGAGTGAAGATGAAAAAAGAAGGGCGCCGCAGAAAGCAGCGCCCGGGACAGCGTGAGCGGGCCTTTGGCAAGGCCGCGAAGCGACGGCGCTAGGCGCCGCTACTTCTTGTCTTTGTCGTCGTTCGACCCGTCGTCGCGGCTGGCTTCCTTGAAGTTCTTGATGCTCTTGCCCAGGCCCGTGGCGAGCTGCGGCAGCCGGTTCGCGCCGAAGATGAAGACGATGATGATCAGGATGATGATGAGTTCGGGAACGCCGAGACCAAACATGGCAGGCATTGTACACCCGGCCTAACGGTCGGACATTACGTCCTATTAATGAGCAGGGACGGCGGGCACCGTCCTTGCAGTTATACTGACCGGAGACCCACCAATGGCGACACCCGAAGTGCCGAACCTCCAGCCGGCCGTCGAGAGCGGCCCGGGCGTGGTGTCGAACGGGTGGCTCGGGACGAGGTCCATTTTCGACCCGCCAGATCCGGCCTCGGTCCGCCGGACGCGAAACGCCCAGATCACGTCGTTCACGATCCATGCGCTGGCCCTGGCGGCCCTGATCTTCGGCGTCATCAAACGCCAGGAAATCATGCAGGTCGTTGACGACACGAAGCTCAAGTTTGACGTCGTCTATCTCGAATCGCGCGGCCCCGGTGGCGGTGGCGGCGGCAGCCCGCAGCCGGCGCCGCCCAAGAAGGTCGAGCTGCCGAAGCCCACGAAGACGGAGCCCATTCCGACGCCGGTGCCGACCCCGACGATTCCTCCGCCCCCGTCGATCAACGCGCCGATCATGACGATGCCGACGGCGATGCTGCAGGCATCGGGTGTGACGGGCCAGATTGACGTGCCGATTGGCGGCGGCGGCAGCGGCGGCGGGATTGGATCGGGCCGCGGCAACGGCATCGGACCGGGTGAGGGCGGCGGATTTGGCGGCGGCGCGTATCGTCCCGGCAACGGCGTCGAGAACCCCACGCGCCTCCGCGAAGTGCGCCCGGCCTACACGCCGGAAGCCATGCGCGCCAAGATCCAGGGCACGGTTGAACTCGAGGCGCTCATCGCGGCCGACGGCAAAGTCGCGGAGGTTCGCGTGACGCGTTCGCTCGACCGGGTCTTCGGCCTCGACGAGCAGGCCCGCAAAGCCGCGCTCGCCACGCCGTTCCTCCCGTGCAAGCGGGAAGGAAAGCCCGTCCCCTGCCTCGTGACGTTCGAACTCACGTTCACGCTGCGCTAAAAAAAAGAGGCCGCCGAGGTTGCCCTCGACGGCCTTGTGACGTGTGACTTCGAAGTTCGAAGTTGTCGGGCGTTAGTACATGCCGCCCATACCGCCGCCGCCCGGAGCCGCCGGAGCTTCCTTCTTCTCTTCCGGAATCTCCGAGACCATGGCTTCGGTGGTGAGCAGGAGCGACGCGATCGACGAGGCGTTCTGCAGCGCCGAACGGACGACCTTCGTCGGGTCGATGACGCCGGCCTTCACCAGGTCCTCGTACTCGTCGGTCGACGCGTTGTAGCCGAAGTTCGGGTCCTTCGACTCGCGCACCTTCTGCACGATGATCGAACCCTCGACGCCCGCGTTGGTCGCGATCCAGCGGAGCGGTGCCTCCACCGCGCGCTTCACGATGTCCGCGCCGAGCTTCTGGTCGCCCTCGAGCTGCAGCTTGTCGATCGCCTTGCTCGAGCGGAGCAGCGCCACGCCGCCGCCGGGGACGATGCCTTCTTCCACGGCCGCCTTCGTCGCGTGCATCGCGTCTTCGACGCGCGCCTTCTTTTCCTTCATTTCGGTTTCCGTCGCGGCGCCGACCTTGATCACCGCCACGCCGCCGACGAGCTTCGCGAGCCGTTCCTGGAGCTTCTCGCGGTCGTAGTCGGAGGTCGTCTCGCCGATCTGGGTGCGGATCTGCTTCACGCGGCCTTCGATGGCCTTGTTGCCGCCCGCGCCTTCGACGATCGTCGTGTTGTCCTTGTCGATCGTGATCTTCTTCGCCTTGCCGAGATCCTCGATCTTGATGTTCTCGAGCTTGATGCCGAGATCTTCCGTGATGGCGCGGCCACCCGTGAGGATCGCGATGTCATCGAGCATCGCCTTGCGGCGATCGCCGAAGCCCGGCGCCTTGACCGCGGCGACCTGGAGCGTGCCGCGCAGCTTGTTGACCACGAGGGTCGCGAGCGCTTCGCCGTCCACGTCTTCCGCGATGATCACGAGCGGACGGCCGCCACGGGCCACCTGCTCGAGGAGCGGCAGGAGGTCCTTCATCGACGAGATCTTCTTCTCGTGGATGAGGATGACCGGGTTCTCGAGCACCACTTCCATGCGCTCGGGATCGGTCACGAAGTACGGCGAGAGGTAGCCGCGATCGAACTGCATGCCCTCGACGACGTCGAGCGACGTCTCCATCGAGCGCGCTTCTTCGACCGTGATCACGCCGTCCTTGCCGACCTTTTCCATCGCTTCCGCGATGATCTTGCCGATCGTGTCATCCGAGTTCGCCGAGATCGTGCCGACCTGGCCGATCATGTGGCCGCTCACCGGCTTCGAGAGCTTCTTGAGGTCGGTCATCATGGCCTCAACCGCCTTCTCGATGCCGCGCTTGAGCTCCATCGGGTTCGCGCCCGCGACGACCATCTTGATGCCTTCGCGGTAGATCGCCTGCGCGAGCACCGTCGCCGTCGTCGTGCCGTCGCCGGCCGTGTCCGACGTCTTCGACGCCACTTCGCGGACCATCTGGGCGCCCATGTTCTCGAGCGGGTCCTTGAGGTCGATTTCCTTCGCCACCGTCACGCCGTCCTTGGTGATGGTGGGGGAGCCGAACTTCTTGTCGATGACGACGTTGCGGCCCTTCGGGCCGAGGGTCACCTTGACTGCGTCGGCCAGCGCGTTGACGCCGCGCAGAATCGCCTGACGAGCTTCTTCGCCGTACTTGATCTGTTTCGCCATGATTTATCTCTTCGCTCCCTTACTTCTTTTTGGCTTTGTAGTCTTCGATGACGCCGAGAACCTCTTCCTCACGGATGATGAGGTAGTCGTTGCCGTCGACCTTGATTTCCTGCCCGGCGTACTTGCCGAAGAGGACGATGTCGCCCGCCTTGACGTCGAGCGGCGTGACCTTGCCGTCCTTTTCGACGCGGCCCTTGCCGACGGCGATGACTTTGCCCTGCATGGGCTTTTCCTTGGCGGTGTCCGGGATGATGATCCCGCCGATCTTCTGTTCGCCTTCGTCGATCCGTTCGATGATGATGCGATCGTGTAGTGGTCTGACCTTCATGATTCCCCTCAAGGTGATATGTCTGGCAGTCGGCTGCTCTGAGCGTTAGCACTCAGTGCGCCC
Organism: Acidobacteriota bacterium; assembly: GCA_004297655.1. GTDB lineage: Bacteria > Acidobacteriota > Vicinamibacteria > Vicinamibacterales > SCN-69-37 > SCUN01. The sequence goes on from SCUN01000023.1 coordinate 37,682, forward strand.
GACTGCTAACGATATCAAAAGCCCGATCCATGGGCAATGTGGGAATCGGGGAATCGGGCAATGTCCGATGGGGCAATCGCCAATCGGGCCATGGAACGGCAATGGCCGATGGCCAGGGTCGGGCTGGCTGGGGAATCCCCGGATCGTGCAGGGCGGCGAAGCCTGCTAGCGCTTGGCCAGGAAGTCGTTCTTGAAGTGCTTCGCGAATGCTTCCGCCGCGGACTGGAAGTTGCCCTTCTTTACGTTGTAGGCATAGAGGACGGCACTCGAGGAGACGTCGATGACCTGAATCGTCCCTTCGAATTGTGTGAAGTTCGTGCCGCCCCAGAGCAGCAGTTTCGCGACCTTGGTGCCCGTGGTGTCTTCCTTTTGAGAAGAGACGCTCTGGATGATCCACTGGGCTTTCGATTTGTCTGTCACAACCACGACCGGAACTTCCTTCTTGACCAGCGCGGCTGACAGCGCCGAGCCGAAGTCGACGTGCTTCGCCTTGTCTTTCGAATTCGAGGCGTCCACCGTCTGGGCCGACTCAACGAAGACCAGCGGTTTTTCAGCGGCAACCACGGGAAATGAAACGCAGACAACCAGCGCGAGTAGGGCGCGACGCATTGGGACCTCCAGTTGGCTAACCCAGAGCGTCGCGACGCTATCACAAAACTGGGAACTCCCACGCGCCCGGCTCGTCGTCGCGCAGCGCCGACTTTGAGCGGCCCGATCGGCGGCAGCAGGAAATCGCGACGGAAGGAGCGCGGCGGTGCGAGCGTGGTTCCGTAGGCGTGCGAAGGCGGGCCGAGTAGGAACCACGCGACAGGCGCACTTCGACTCGCAACGCGCGCGGATGGAGGAAGCGATTTCGAGGGCCGCGAAGAGGAGGCGCAGCGCGACGACGAGGCGGGCGCGTTACGCGCTCTTCTTGATCTTGTAGCTCGCCATCTTGCGCGAGAGGGTATTGCGGTGCAGGCCCGTGATCTTGGCCGCCTTGCAGACGTTGAAGTTGCTCTTGGCCAGGGCGCGGCTGATGAACTGGCGCTCGAATTCCTTCTGCGCGTCGTCGAACGTCAGGCCGCGCTCGATCATCGCCTGGATGAGTTTGTCGAGTTCGTCGCGCAGCATGGCTAGAGCGCCAACTCGCGGCCGGAGAGCACCCGGAACGCTTCGATGTACTTGTCACGCGTCCGCGAGATCACCTCGGCGGGGAGCGACGGGACCGGCGGCTGCTTGTTCCACTTGATCTCTTCGAGATAGTCGCGCACGAACTGCTTGTCGTAGCTCGGCTGCGCGCGGCCTGGCGCGTACTTGTCCTTCGGCCAGAAGCGCGACGAGTCGGGCGTCAGGACTTCGTCGATCAGGACAACTTCACCCTTGTCGATGCCGAACTCGAACTTGGTGTCGGCGATGATGATGCCCTTCGTTTCCGCGTGGGCGACGCCCATGGCGTAGATCGCCAGGGTCAGGTCGCGGAGCTTTGCGGCCAGGTCCTTGCCGAGGACTTCGGCGGCCTGTTCTTCGCTGATGTTCTCGTCGTGCCCCGACTCGGCCTTGGTCGCCGGCGTGAAGATCGGCTTCGGCAGGCGCGAGGAATCGACGAGGCCGGCCGGCAGCGCATGGCCGCACACCGCGCCCGTCTTGTTGTAGTCCTTGAGGCCCGAGCCGGAAAGGAATCCGCGCGCCACGCATTCGACCGGGAGCGGCTCGGTCTTCCTCACGAGCATCGACCGGCCGCGGAGCACGTCGCGATGCGGCTGGCACTCTTTCGGAAAGTCCTTCACGTCGATCGACACGAGGTGGTGCGCCGTCATGCCTTTGGCCGCGATCATTTCGAACCAGAACGCGGACATCTGGGTGAGGACCTTGCCCTTGTCCGGGATGCCCGAGCCGAGCACGTAGTCGAACGCCGAGATGCGGTCGGTGGCGACGATGAGCAGGTGTTGGCCGAGGTCGTAGACGTCGCGCACCTTGCCGCGACGCTGCAAGGTCAGTCCGCTGAGGTTGGTTTCAAGAACGACCGAAGACGCCATCGAAAGAAATCGAAGCGTATGTGCTGATTCCCGGTCGCGTCAACTAACTATTTTTTGCTTGATTTTCGGATGACGATGTCGCCGTTGCTGTTCCGCAGCGAGAGGCGCGGCGCGCTTGCCGCGGCGGCGCCCAAGGCGCCGTCCAGGCGGCTGTCTTCGCCGGTCTTCGTGGGCGTGAGGTTCCAACCGCCGGCGTCGATCGTGCCGGACGTCGTCACCGCGTCGATCCGCAGGCCGCCGGGCTCGGCGATCGACACCCGGAGCGTCTCTTCGCTCGTCACGAGGCTCCCGCCGACGCCGGGCGCGAGCTCGGCGTCGACCTCGGCCCGCCGAAGGTCGAGGTGCACTTCGTTGCTCGCGCCTTCGATGCGGACCTGGCCGTCGGACCCGGTGACCTTGATCGCGCCCTTGTGGCCGCGGATCAGGACGTCGCCGCGGCGCTCCTCGATTTCAAGCGAGCCGCGCGAG